>JAICUO010000835.1 GCA_025935815.1 Streptosporangiaceae bacterium | reverse complement strand
CTGCCAGCTGTGACTGAAGTTCAAGGTCGATCAGCCGCGCCGAGGAGGCGGTGAACCGCCGGACTAGCGACGGGCCACTGCCCATCGTCTTGGCCAGCTGGACGCCATTGATGGACAGCCCCGCCTCGATGGTGACGTTGAGGTTGGCCAGCTCGCGCTGCTGCTGCGTGGTGATGGCCCGGCGCAGCCGGGCGACCCGGCGGGTCAGGTAGATGGCCGGCGGCATGACGACGAGCGAGATCAGGGACAGCTGCCACGACAGCGCGGCCATCGCGACCGCGGTCGCGATGGCGGTCGTGAGGTTGGCGGCGATCGAGGTCGCGGTGGAGGTGACGACCGATTCCATGCCGCCGATGTCGTTGGTGATGCGGGACTGGACCTCGCCGGCCCGGGTGCGCGTGAAGAACGCGATCGACTGCCGCTGCAGGTGGCCGAACACGCGGGTGCGCAGCCCGTGCATCACCTGCTGGCCGACCCGGGTGGCGATCCATGTCTGGATGACGCCGAAGGCGGAGGTGACCGCGGCCACGGCGACCATGCCGGCTACCAGCCAGGCGAGGAGCCGGACGTTGCGGCCTGGCAAGGCGGTGTCGATCACCGCGCGGAGCAGGAAGGGCGACGCCAGGCCGACCAGGGAAGAGGCGATGATGACGGCGGTGACGATGGCCAGTTGCCATCGGTAGGGGGCGAACAGCGCGGCGATGCGCCGCAGCGACACCTGGCGGGCCTGCGCGCGCTCGGCGGCGGTGACGCTACGGGAGCCGCGCCCGCGGCCCGTCCGGCTGGTCTCGCGTTCTGTTTGAGGTGATTCCAAGAAATTGCTCGTTTCCGCGTTGGGGAAGGGAAGCCTCCCATGCTGATATTGATGAGGTTACCTCACTATGAGGGTTGAACGGTAGTGGGTGGTAGCCTATTCCGGTGGATGCCGAACGCGACCAGGCGGAGCGTGATGAGGTATTGCCCGACCTCTTCTGGTCCGTCGCCCGGCGACTGCGCGGCGCGTCCCGGGACGCGCTCGCGCCGTGGGACATCACCCCCGGCTCCCTGCGGGCGCTGCGGGTGCTGAGCCAGCACGGGAGCATGCGCCTGTCGGAGCTTTCTGACCACCTGCAGATCGCGCCGCGCTCGACCACCGAGGTGGTGGATGCCCTGGAATCGCGTGGCCTGGTGCGGCGGCTGCCCGACCCTGGCGACCGGCGGGCCACCCTGGCCGAGTTGACCGAGCAGGGCGCGAGCGTCCTCGACGCGATCCGCGCTGCCCGTGGCTCAGAGGCCGAGCGCGTCTTCGGCCGGCTGACGGAGGCGGATCGCGCCAACCTGGCCCGGATCCTGGCCAAGCTCAGGGAGTAGCGGGAGGGGGCATCGCAACCCGCGCCCGCGGGTGGCCAGGCGATCTCAACGGGACGCCGGGTCCATGGCCCCCGCGCTGCGCTGCCGGACCGCGCCGGCGGGCACCGCTCGCCATAGCGTGCACGCCAGCCAGGTGATCGTGGCCCCGGCCAGGGCGTGGTTGGCGTTTTGCAGCGGTGAGTCGTGCAGCGGCGACAGCAAGGCCAGCAGCGAGGGGAAGACGATGTAGCCGTAGGCGAGCAAACGCGGGTATTCCTGTGTGCGCAGCAGGAATATCCCGAACATCACCGTCCCCGCGACGAAGATCACCGCCGCGCCGAGGAGCGCGACGATCGTCGGCTCGTGCTTCAGGTGGTCCTGGACCGCCGTGCTCAGGTAGAACAGCGTGGTGTCCTTGACGAACACCGCGCCGCCGAACAGCCCGAGGCCGATCAGGCTGGTGCCGAAGGCGGCCACGCCGAACGTGCCCGCGGCGGCGGCGTGCCGCTGGTAGACGGCGACCAGCAGCGGCAGCGCCAGCGCCGGGGACAGCGCGATGACGAACGCCGCGCCCGCGGTCTTGCCGGTGAAGACGCTGATCGCGCCGGCGACCACTAGAAGGAGGCCGGACAGGATGCCGGCGGCGGCGCTGAACCGGGACAGCTGTGGGGACAAGGCAGGTACCTCTTTCGTTTGCTTGGTAGGAGCGACGGTAGGAGCGCCCAGGCCGAGCCCGGTAGTGCCGGCCGGCCGCACCCGGGGCCAGCGCCACGGCCGTTAGGCACGTGCCTTCTGGCTAATTCGCGCTCCGCGTGGCCCCGGTGCCGCGTCGGCGACTTAGCCTGTGAATGTGACTGTCGGCTGGATCGCGCCGCGCTGGGTCTCGCCGATGATCTACGGCGTCGTCCTGGCCGCCGGGCTGTACTACGGCGTGCGTGGCCTGGGCGGCGACCACGTCCCGGCCGTAAGGGTCGCCAGCTTCGCCGCCGTCATGGGGCTGCTGTTCGCCCTGGAGGCCGCGCAGGGACGGTGGCGGGTGCCGGGCGGCTCCCGCCGGGCAGTGGCCGCGGTGCTGGTCGCCCGGCTTGGCCTGTTCGTCGCGGCGGCGGCGCTGGACCCGTCGGGTGAGTCCCGGGTGCTGTTCGTGCTGGTCCCCTTCGCCGCCTACTTCGCCTTTGGCCGGGCGGTGAGCCTGGTCCTCGCGACTGTGTGCCTGGCCCTGCTCGTCGCCGGGTTCATGCTCCGGGTCCCGCACTGGTACACGCAGGCGGCCTACCTCTCCGACGTGTTGATGTTCGCGGTCGGCCTCGTGCTGGCCATCGCCATGGCGAGCGTGGCGGTAGCGGAGCAGGCCTATGCCGCGCAGGTGGCCAGCCTGTCGGCCGAGGCCGAGCGGACCCGGCTGGCTCGTGACATCCACGACAGCCTCGGCCACCACCTGACCGCGATCGCGGTCCAGCTGGAGAAGGCGCAGGCCTTCCGCGGACGGGATCCTGACGCTGCCGACCAGGCTCTCGCCGATGCCCGCGCGTCGGTTCGCCAGGCGCTTGGCGACGTGCGCCTGTCGGTTCGCGCCCTGCGCGGCGGCGCCGGGCCCGCGGCGCTGCCGGCGATGCTCACCGAGCTTGTCCGGGAGGCCGACGCGGGCCAGCCGCAGGTGACCCTGTCCGTGACCGGCGATGATGCCCTG
>JAICUO010000152.1 GCA_025935815.1 Streptosporangiaceae bacterium | reverse complement strand
CCGGACTGGGTGAAGCTGCCGCCCCACAGGTTGTTGATCGTCTGGCTCCCGGGGAACGTCCAACTGACCTTCCAGCCGTTCTTCGTCGCCGTGCCGGTGTTCTTGACCGCCATCTGTACCTGGAAGCCACCTTGCCAGCTACCGGTGACCGAGTAGGTGGCGGTGCAGGCGCCGGTGCCGCCGGTGGGCGGAGGGCTGGTCGGCGGGGGAGTGGTCGGCGGCGGGCTGGTCGGCGGCGGGCTGCCGTTGAGGCCGACCGAGAAGGAGTTGGTCTTCAGGCCCGCGCCGCCTTGCCACAGCTCGAAGCCCGCCTCGATGTCGATCAGCCACCACGACGGCTGGATGTAGCCGCGGTTCATCGCGTCCTGGACCAGCGGGGCGAGGTCAAGGCCGCTCACCGACGTGGCGCCGGCCGTCATGGTGTAGGAGATGGTGTTCCATCCCTGGTTGCCGAACCAGACGTTGTAGCCGCGGCCGCCGATGCTGGCGTTCGTGGCGACCTGGGAGCCGAACGGCTGGACCGACCCGTTGTGGTTCAGCCAGATCATCAGCTCGGCCCCGTTGGGCTGGCCATTGGTGGTGGAGGCCTGGTTGAACCAGATGTCGTAGGCGACGTCGTAGGCGCCGCTGCCGGTCTGGGTGGTGGACCAGCTCGTGGTGACCTTGCCCGAGGTGATGGCCGAGGCCTGGACCGGGGAGCTGCTCAGGCCGCCGGCGCTGCAGGCGCCCCAGTGGCAGCCCTGGTACACCGACGGGTAGCCGCCCGGCGCGCCGTTGGTCGCGTTGGAGATCGAGGAGTTGGCCACCGTGAAGTCGGCGTTGCCGTCGGTCGTGATGCACTCCGGCGCGCTGGAGCCCCACTCGTTGTTCTGCACGATGTAGCCGCCGGAGACCGAGGCGGTCTGCGACTGGCACAAGGTGGACGTGGCCGCCTGCGCGTCGGCGCCGGTGACGAGTGAGGCGACCACGGCGGCGAATGCCAGCAGCAGCGCCGCCGTGGTAGCGAGAACAGGCCTCGACCGGATCATGGACACCTCTCCGTACACATCTAAGCTGGTGCCGGGAAGGGTCGGACGCGAGCGTAGCCACTGTCAAGCAGCCTCACGCGCCCCTGGCCTCACCGCGAGCGGAAGCCCTGCGTGCACGGGCAGTGCGGTCCGCGGCCGGTGACTGTAACTTACAGATGCCGCACGGCCGGAAACCCCGGGGCTTCACTGCTGCTCGGCGAGGACGGCGAGCCGGTCGATCGATGCCAGGAGCTTGTCCTCGGTGGTCGCGCGGGCGCGCGGGAGGCGGTTGGAGTCAGTCAGCCGGGTCCAGTCGTAGGTGCAGGTGACTAGCGTGCGTGACGGGCCGGCGGGCGTAAGCTCCCAGCGCCACAGGTGCCCGGGCGGGCGCTTCCCGCGCTCGGCGGGCGTCCAGGCGATCCGGCGGCCCTCCTCGAACTCGGTCACGTGATTCTCCCGCACGCTGCCCTGGGTGAGCGTCATCGTGAACACCTCACCCGCGCGGCGGACCCGCTGCCCTTCCGCCGCCTCGGCGAGGTTGTCGTTGCCGTCCCACCGGGGCTGCCAGAACGGGTCGGCGATCAGCTCGAAGATCCGCGCCGGCGCGGCCGCGATCTCGCGGCTCGCGCTCACCACGCGCGTGTCATCCTGCCCTGTTGTCATGTCCTTCATCTAAGCACCGGGGCGCCGTCCGCCTCCCGCTGGAACCGGGTCGCCGGATAGACGTGATGCGACTAAGTCTTATCACTTAAGATGTCCCCATGGGTCGTTGGGAACCGAACGCGCGCGAGCGCCTCGAGCGCGCCGCGCTCGCGCTGTTCGTCGAGCGCGGATATGACGCCACCACCGTCGCCGAGATCGCGGACCGCGCCGGGCTGACCAAGAGCACGTTCTTCCGGCACTTCGCCGACAAGCGCGAGGTGCTGTTCGGCGGGCAGGACAGGCTGACCGAGCGCTTCACCAGGGCGATCGCGACCGCGCCGGCCACGGCGACGACCGTCGACTGCCTCGGCGCCGCCCTGGCCGCCGCGGCCGTCGCGTTCACCGCTGAGCGTCGTGATCTCGCCCCGCAGCGGCGGGCGGTGATCGCGGCCCACAGCGAACTGCAAGAACGGGAGCTGCTCAAGCGGGCCCGCCTGGCCGGGGCCATGGCCGACGCGCTGATCGCCCGGGGCACCGACGAGGTGTCCGCGCGGCTGGCCGCCGAGGTGGGCGTCCTGGCGTTCGGCGCCGCCCACGCGCGCTGGGCGGTGCCGGACAACGAGCGGTCGTTCACCGAGATCGCGCACGCGGCGCTGCGCGACCTGCAGGCCCGCGCGTCGACCCTCGGCGCGGGGGCCGCCGAGTCTCCTGCCGCAGAGTCTCCTCTAGACGTTCGGGCCTTACCGGGTTCGGGGTTCACAATGGACCCGTGATCGACGTTGAGCCGGAGTACTTCGAGGAACTGGTGACCACGGCGCTGGACGCCCTGCCCGACAATCTCGGGAAGCTGATGGACAACGTCGTCGTCATCGTCGAGCACGACCTGGGGCCGCCCGGCCTGCTCGGGCTGTACGAGGGCGTCCCGCTGACCAGTCGGACCACGCAGTACAACCTGGTGCTGCCGGACCACATCACCATCTACCGCCAGGCGATCTGCGAGATATGCCATACCGAGCAGGGGGTCGCCGACCAAGTCCGCCGGACCGTGATCCACGAGGTCGCGCACCACTTCGGCATCGACGACGACCGGCTCACCGAGCTGGGCTGGTAATAACGGGCCCGGCCGCCGCAACTTCGCGTCACCCGCGTCTGGGCTGTATCTGGGCGCCGCCTGGTTCCTCCGTATTGGCAGACGGGGCCCCGCCGCCCCCGGGCCAGGCCTGGCCCGGGGGCGGCGGGCACGGGCTGTCTTACTCAAAAGCAGCAGGGTCGCCGGCCCCGTAGCGGATGATCTCTGGCTCATCGCCGGAGAAGTCGATCACCGTGGTCGGCTCGGTGCCGCAGTCGCCCGAGTCGAGCACCGCGTCCAGGGCGTGCCCGATCTCCTCGTTGATCTGCCAGCCGTCGGTCATGGGCTCGTCGTAGCCGGGCAGCAGCAACGTCGTGGAGACGAGCGGCTCGCCGAGCTCGGCGAGCAGCGCCTGGGGGACCACGTGCTTGGGGATCCGCACGCCGACGGTCTTCTTGCCCGGGTGCTGCAGCCGGCGGGGCACCTCCTTGGTCGCGGCCAGGATGAACGTGTAGCTGCCGGGGGTCGCCGCCTTGATGGCCCGGAAGACGGAATTGGGCACCTCCGCGAACTTGCCGAGCTGGGCGAAGTCCTTGCACACCAGCGTGAGGTGATGCTTGTCGTCCAGCCCGCGGATCGCCCGCAGCCGCACCAGGCCATCGGTGTTGCCAAGCTGGCACCCGAGCGCGTAGCAGGAGTCCGTCGGGTAGGCGATCACGCCGCCCCCGCGCACGATCTCGGCGACCTGGCTGATGAACCGCCGCTGGGGGTTGTCCGGGTGGATATCGAAGTACCTGGCCATGCCCCTGAGCCTAGCGCCGTGGCCGGCGCGGGCAAGATGGCCAGCACCAGGCAGGCCAGGGTGAATTCCGGCAGAACGGCGAGGAGATGGAGCATGGGGCCATCGTGCATCCTAGGTCCCTGCGTACCCTCCTGGTTTTTCTGGGGTGAGGGTGGCCGCGACCGGGGGCTGGGCTTAGACGTCGTACCTGGTCGGCCGGGTCTCGTAGACCCGGCCGGACGGAGTCGTCCAGCGAAAGACCCCCGGCCCGGGCTGGTGCAGCGTCCACCCCGGGGCCTGCTTGGCGCGGTGATGGCGGCGGCACGGCGGGCCCAGGTTGCCCTCGGCGGTGGGGCCGTCGGGCCAGGGGATGGTGTGGTCAATGTCGCAGTGGTGCGAGCTCGCGCCGCACCCGGGCGCCGGGCAGGTCGCGTTGCGCGCGCGGATCAGGTGCTGGAGCTGGCGGGTGGGCCGGTAGCCGGGCTCGGCGCGCTGCCCGCCCCCGCCCTGGCTGGCGGCACTGGGGTTGGCGGTACTGGACTGGCCGGCACTGGGCTCGGCGATCGGCGCGAGGGTCACCCCCAGCCGGGCCAGCAACTCGGTGAGCCGCGCCGCCTGGGGCGGAGCGGGCTTGCCGTCCCACGGGTGCTGGCCGCGGGCGCAGCCATGGGCGATGGCGGTGCGGTCATCGCCGGTGATGGTCACGCACCAGCGGGTCGCCGGGTGGTGCGAGGCCGCCCGCACGAGGTCGCGGAGCGCCGTGGGGTCGATGATGTCCCGGCCAGCCTCGCCGGGCATCGTGGACCAGCCCAGGAGGGTGCCGACCGGGACCAGCAGGTTGATGCTGGCTGGGAAGGGGGCGCGCCCGCCGGGCTTACCCGGGCCGGGCGGGCTGAACGGCCACGGCCCCGCGCCCCCGCCCCCGCCCCCGCCGTCGTCGCCACCTTCGGCTTCGCCGCCGCCGGGCTCCTCGCCGGGCCCGCGTCCGTCCCCGCTCTCGTCAGCGGCGCCGTCGGCGTCGTGAGCAGGGTGGGCGGGAGCAGGGTGGCCGGGAGCAGGGTGGCCGGGAGCAGGGTGGGCGGGAGCAGGGTGGCCGGGAGCGCTGTGGTCGGAAGCGTTGTCGTGGGGACTGTGGTCAGGAGCGCTGTGGTCGCCCTTGCCTGGGTGCCCGGAACCGGCCGGGATCCGGTCGCGCGGGTCGCGGCCCTGGGTGAGGTCGAGGTAGCACATCAGCTCGGCGGCGCGCTGGCTTACCTTGACCCCGTGGGCGCGCAGGTAGGCGGCCAGCCCGCGAATGTAGGCCTCGCAGGCGAGGGCCTCCTGGACGGGGAGCTCCCGGCCCGCGAACGCGCAGTTGCCCGAGCGCTCGATGAACTTCTCGACGCGGGCCTTCTTCGCGGTGGCGCGCCGCTTGCGCTCCCGCTCCGACTCCGGGTCCAGGGACGTGGCCAGCTTGGCGGCCCGCCTGCGGAGCGCGTCATACCCCAGCCCGGCCGCGTCCGGGGCGAGCGCCGCGTCCACCCGCCGGGCGTGGTCATCGGACAGGCCGCCCGTGATGTCGTGCACCGCCTGGCATCGTCGCTCGTCGGACATCCCGGCGGCTACCAGCGCGTCCATGGCCGGCAACCGGTCGCGCAGTGCGAGGGACAGGTCCATCCGGTCCTGGGCCACGGCGCGGTTGTCGGTGAGGTGGAAGGCGATCTCGTCGGCGGCGTGCTCGGCGGCGCTGTTGGAGAACCGCCATCTCCCGTGCTTGTCCCGGCCCGGGGGCCGGTCAGCCTCCCAGCGGCGGTGCGCGAACTCCCGCGTCGCCCGCAACTCCAGCCACTCGGCGCGGCGGCGAAGGCGCCGGGCGGCGCCAGCCACGCCAAGCACCTCGTCATCGGCCATTTCCGTCAGGTCATCGCGGACGGCCTGCTCGACCAGCCCGCTCAGCGACGGCCCGGGCAGCAGGGACTCGGCCGAGCCGCCGGGGCCGAATGGCGCTGGTCCGAATGTCGCGGTGGCGGGAGCGGCATCGCATCCCGCGCCCCCGGCGCGACCGTCATCGGCCCAGGAACCCGGCCCGGCCTCGGCCGGCGGCCGCAGGGCCGTGAGCTCGCCGGGGCCGTCGAAGTAGTCATCGTCCGCCCAGGCGAGCCACGCGCGCCCGTCTCCTCCTAGGTCCCCCGCCCTGTCGCCCGCCATGGCCACCACCTCCCCGAAGGATGATGCTCATTCTACGAGTACGTATTCATCGAAGGCGCACATAGAACATATTAGCGTCAATCACTCGCGAGTACAACCTGAATAGGCGTTGCGGGGGATAGTTTTCGTGGTTACTTTCGAGGATTAGGCGGCGTAGCCCGTGGCCGTGCGGACCTCGACCCGGACGACCACGCGGACCGCGCCCGGCTTGTCCTCGCCGGGGTCCTTGCCGTCGTATTTCCACGACAGCCGGGTATCGACCCGTCGGCCGATGTCGGGCGTCATCGACGCGACGCCGCGCAGCTCCACGTAGTTCTCCGGGTCCGCGGACTCGATCACGGTGACGCTCACCCGGGGATCGCGCACCATGTTCCGGTGCTTGCGGCGGCCTGCCACGGTGGAGAACAGCAGGTCATCGCCATCGCGGCCCACCCACATCACCGAGGTCTGCGGGCTGCCGTCGGCGTTGACCGTGGCCAGCACCGCGTAGTTCCTCCCGTCGATCAGCGCGATCGCGGACTCACTTAGCCGAATGCCCATGCCGCAGACGCTAACACTTCGTCAGGGCGCCCAGGAGGGCGCGGATCGCGGGGGACTCGCGCATCGACGCGCGGTGCAGGGCGAGGATCTCGCGCTGCGGCACCGGGTCGGCGACCGGGACGGCCACGAGGTCATCGCCCAGCGGCGAGCGCCCGAGCCGCGGGATCAGCGCGATGCCCAGGCCCGCGCGGACCAGGGCCAGGTGGCTCTCGAACTCCATCGAGACGTGGGCGATCCGGGGGAGCCGTCCCGTCCCGTCATACATCCGGTTCAGCCACTGCCGGCAGATCGACCCCTCGGGAGTGGCCACCCAGTCGCAGTCGGCGAGGTCGCGCGGCGTGACCACCGTCCGTCCGGCCAGCGGGTGGCCGGCGCGCACGATCACGTCGGCCAGGTCGTGGGCGAGCGTGGTCCGCGCCACGTGACCGGGGATCGGCAGCGGAACGTCGCCCCAGCTGTGCGCGACGCCCAGGTCCGCCTGCCCGGTCGCGACCAGGTTGACGGTGTCCCATGGCTCGCGCTCGGCCAGCGTGACCCGCAGGTCCGGGCAGGCCGTGAGCAGCGGCGGCAGCGCGGGCGCGACCAGTCCCCGCAGCGCGGTGGCGAACGCCGCCAGCCGCACGTGCCCGGCGACGGTGCTCGCCTGGCGGTGCAGTCCCGACTGCAGCTCCTCCAGGTCGGCCAGCAGGCGGGTACCCTCCTCAACCAGGTGGCGGCCGTGCCCGGTCAGCATCACGCCCCGGCCGACCCGTTCAAGCAACGGCACGCCGGTCTGCCGTTCCAGCCGCTTGATCTGCTGGGACACCCCGCTTGGGGTGAAGCCCAGCACGTCGGCCGCCGCGACCACCGAGCCGTGAGAGTCGACGGCGCGCAGCGCGTCCAGCGCCACCAGGTCAATCATGCCCGATCGTCAATCATGAACGAATACTACATGATCGATGGTAGGAACATTCGCTGGTGCTTCATCGTCGATGGCGGCAGACTGGTCAGCGTGAGCCGCCGTGACACCTGCCTCGCCATCCTCGTCGCCGCCTTGTGGGGCTTCAACTTCGTCGTCATCGACTGGGGCATGGGATCGGTGCCGCCGCTGCTGTTCGCCGCGATCCGCTTCACCGTCGTCGCCGTCCCGGCGTGCTTGTTTATCAAGCGCCCGCCGGTGCCGTGGCAGACCATCGCGGGCGTCGGCGGCTTCATGAGCCTGGGTCAGTTCGGCCTGCTGTACCTGTCCATGCACCTGGGCATGCCGCCGGGCCTGGCCGCCCTCGTCCTGCAGGCGCAGGTGGTGTTCACCATCGTGATCGCCGCCATGGCCCTGCGCGAGCGGCCAAGCCGCGCGCAGGTGGCCGGGGTCGCCCTCGGCGTGGCCGGCCTGCTGGTCGTCGCGGTGGGAAAGGGCGGGCACGTCCCGGCCATCGCGCTGGTCCTGTGCCTGCTGGCCGGGCTGTCCTGGGGGGCCGGCAACGTGGTCTCCCGCGCCGCCAAGGCACCGGGCGGGCTAGCCCTCACCGTCTGGTCGGCGACCATCGTCCCGGTGCCGCTGCTCTCGCTCAGCCTGCTCGTCGACGGGCCCCGCGCCGTCGCGAGCGGCCTGGCCCACATCGGCTGGGACGGGATCGCGTCCACCGCCTACACCGCCGGGCTGTGCTCCCTCGTCGGGTACGCGATCTTCAACCGCCTGCTGTCCAGCTACCCGTCCGCGCACGTGGTCCCGTGGGTCCTGCTCGCCCCGGTCGTGGCGATGGGCAGCTCGTGGGCGCTGCTCGGCGAGGTCCCCGGCCCGGCCGAACTGGCCGGGGCCCTCGTCCTCATCGCCGGCGTCCTGGTGTCCCAGGGCGCCCTGTCCCCGAGGGCCTTGTCCCCGAGGGCGCTGTCCCCGAGGGCGCTGTCCCCGAGGGCGCTGTCCCCGGGTGCCCCCGTCAGCCGACCGGATCCGGGGGCAAGGGCCCTCCTGCCCGTCAAGCCCGACCACCGCCGAACGGACGTCAGCACCCCGTGATTGCGGTCCCTCAATATCAGGAGGGGACGGAGCGGGCGTTGCGCTCGAGGTCGCCGGAGTCGATCCCGAAGGCGATGATGCGGGTGGGGCGGATGCGGACGATCGTGTCCTCGAAGTTATCGCCGAAGACCTTGCCGCCGACGGGGAGCACCTCGGCGGTCCCGCGTATCTCGATCATCCGGGGCTGCCAGGGCGGGAGCACGTCGTCGACGACGATGCTCGCCCGGCCGGCGTGGCCCACGTCGCGGACCTTCTTGGTCTGGCTCATCCGCATGCCGCCCACGTCGATGGCATCCGCTCCGGGGTTATAGCGAAACGAGGTCGGCACCACGTGCGGCTGCCCGTCCGCGCCGACGGTGGCGATCCGGCCCAGCCGCTGGTCCGCGAGGTAGCTGATTTCCTTGTCGGTGAACACGCTCATGTCGGCGGCAACCGCCGGGCCGGCGCCCGCATTCCGGTCGTCGGCCCGCTGGGTTGCCTGACGGCTGTTACTTAACGGCGCTGCCAGGCCAGTTGGAGTTCGACACCAGCTCCGGGTGCGGGCCGGTGAAGGCGCCGGCGGCGACGACGTCACCGCGAAGCTGATACCGCAGCCAGGCGATCGCGTACCCGAGGAAGCCGACGGGGTGCTGCGCGATCGACGGGTGGTCGGCGGGCAGGTTCTCCGACTGGGAGATGATGCCGAGCGCGGCGTGGACGTGCACGCTGCTGAAGAACGCCCGCTCGGTGGCGGGGCTGGCGATGATCGCGTCAAGCAGCCCGTGGGTGGAGATGAAGAAGGTGGGCTGGGTCAGCGCCGCGGGGTCGGCCAGGCAGTCCTGCCGGGTCGGGCAGTCCGGGTTGGGCGCGGCGAAGATCGCGTTCGGCAGCGAGAACGTCTCCACCGCCTTGATGAAGCCGGGGTCGCTGACGGCCGCCTTGACCACGCCGCCCGCTCCCTGCGAGAAGCCAACGGCCGCTACCTTAGCCGGGTCCAGGTGGTGGTAGAACTGGCTGGCGGGGTTGGAGTTCCGCGCGGCCAGCCAGTGCGCGGCGGCGTCGATCTCCCGGCCGCTGCCGGTGTTCTTCAGGTCGACCGCGATGACGGTGAACCCCCAGGTGGCCATCGACCGCAGCAGGACGAACGTGTCATCCGGGGTCCCCCCGGTCCCGTCGCCCCACGTGACGACCGGGCTGAGGAACGCCGACGAGTAGGACAGCGGCCGGTAGATCTTGTAGACCAGCCCGCTGGGCAGGGTGTACGAGATCTCCGTCGACCCGAACGGGCCGGGGTTCGCGTACCTGGCCTCAATCGGGTAGACCGCCTGCGGCATCGCTTGCTTGTCGGCGACCGCGGCGGCCGCGTGCGAGGTGGTGTTCTTGGCTTCCAGCGCCGCCTGCGGGCCGCAGGCGGTGAGGCCGGCGACGCCGGCGAGCAGCAGCGCGGCGGCGACCGAGGATCGCATGTACATGGTGGTGCCTCCCGTATTCCCCCGCCCCGTTTCCCCGGGGGCGCTTGGCGCCGGATCCTTCTCCGGCCTCCACCACCAGGCTGCGGCACCGGGGCCGCCGGCGGCATCGGGGAATACCCTCGCCGTCAGCCAGCGGACCCTCGGGGGCCGAGCCCGTGCCGGAGCGCCGTCTTCTGGCGCAAGGACTCATACAAGACCACGGACGCGGCGATCGCGGCGTTCAGCGAGCTCGCGGCGGTGGCGGCCATGGGTATCCGGACGAGGTGGTCGCTGGCCTCCTGCCACGCCGCGCTCAGGCCGGCCTTCTCGCTGCCGACCAGCAGCAGCGTCGGCCGGGTGAAGTCACACTCCGCCGCGTCAACGCCGCCCTTCTCATCGGCCCCCACCACCTGGACCGGCACGCCCTGGTCGCGCAGGCCAGCGACCCAGTCAAGCACCGGGCGGTGGGAGGCCGCCCGCACCGCGGGCACCGAGAACAGCGACCCGGTGCTGGCCCGCACCGCCTTCGGGTCGTACACGTCGGCCGCGTGCCCGGTGACGATGACGCCGCTGGCGCCGAACACGTCAGCGGACCGGATCAGGGTCCCGATGTTCCCCGGCGTCGCCGGCCGGTCGAACACGACCGCGAGCATCCCCGGGCCGGCTGGGATCCGGGCCAGGTCATCGGCGGGCATCCCGGCGATGGCCAGCAACTCGGGCACGGTCGCGGTCTTGCCGCCCAGTTCCGCCATCAGCTCCCCGGCCACGACGACCCGCTGCGCGCGGACCGATTCCAGCGTCTCCCGCGCCCACGCCGACAGGTCCGCGTCCGCGTTCACCAGCAGCTCACGGACCTCCCACCCGAACCGGACGGCCATCGTAATCGGGCGCACCCCGTGGACGAGGAACTCGCCGCTGCGCTGCCGCTTGCTCCGGTTGCCCAGCAGCGCCTCCCACTGCTGGAAGCGAGCGTTGCGGGACGTCACCCGCATGACCACGCGAACCGCCTTTCGTCAATCGCCTAGCCACGAGTCGCCCGATCCCAGGGCGTGCCGCGCCAGGTCGACCCGACCGCGCAGGCCGAGCTTACGGTAAACGCGGGTGAGGTTCGCCTCGACCGTCTTGACGCTGATGAACATGCTCGCGGCGATCTCGGGGTTGCTGCGCCCGCTGGCGACGAGCTCGGCGACCCGGCGCTCGGTGGGCGTGAGGTCGTCATCCCGCCCGGGCGCCAGCCGCGCCCGCTGAGCGGCGACCAGGTCCTGCCACGGGCGGGCGCCGAGGCGGCCGAAGATGGCGGCGGCCTCGTCAAGGGTGCTGGCGGCCTCCCGGCGCTGGCGGGCCTTGCGCTGCGCGGTGCCCAGGACCAGCAGGCACCGGCCGAGCTCGAACGGCAGCGGGCACGCGCGTGCCTCACCGATCACGGCGGCGACCGCGTCAACCGCGCCGGCCGGGTCGCGCCGGGCCATGCGCAGCACCGCCCCGGCCCGTCCGCTGGTGATCCGCGCCCACGGGTGATCCAGCCGCCGGGCCGCGTCCTGGAGCCAGCCGAGCCGGTCCGCGGCCGCGTCCAGGCGCCCGGTCGTGGCCCACGCCTCGATCAGGTCGGGGACGAACGGGCGGCATCCGGGCTCGCTGATGTCGCCCGCCTGCGGCAGGTCCGAGACCGGATCCAGCCACCGCAGGGCCGCCACCGGATCATCGAGCGACAGCTCCGTCATGCTCAGCACGTAACGGCACCCGGCGGCGGTATCCCATTCCCGCTGGGCCTCCGCTTCGCGCAGCCCGCCGGCCGCCACCGCGCGGGCCTCCGCCACGTCGCCCCGGCCGGCCAGGACCAGCGACTTGACCAGGGCGAGCTGCCACCCCCGGTCGTAGCCGCTCTCCCGGTTCCAGCGGGCGGCCTCCTTCACGTGCGCGCTGGACGCCGCCCAGTCACCGGCCAGCCACTCGGCGTAGGCCAAGGCGACGTGGGCGCTGAACCGGCAGCGGCCTGACCCGGTCCGCTCGGCTGCGGCCAGGACCGGCCGCAGCAGGTCCCGCGCCGGGCGGTGCTCGCCCCGCCAGATGTGCCAGGCGGCCAGCGCCGATTCCGGGGACTCGTAGGGAACGGGATTGTCGGCGAACCCGGGTATGGCGATCGCGGCGCGCAGCTGATCCCCGGCGCCCGGCTCCCCGGCGAGGACGGCCAGCAGCCCGTCGGCGGCCATGACGCCGCGCAGCAGGACCGGGATCCCGGTGGCCTGCGCGTGCGGGATCGCCGCCGCCGCCAGGCGGCGGGCCGCCGCCAGCTGTCCCAGCTGAAGCCCGAGGACGATCGAGGCCTCGGCGGAGGCCAGCGCCGAGCGCAGCGGGTCCGGCCCGGTGGCGTCGTCCGCCGCGGTGACCAGGAGGTCCAGGTGGTCCTGGGCGTTGGTCTCGACGCGTGATCGCAGCACGGCGAGCCAGCCCCGCATCGCGTCCGGCACTTGCGTCGCCCACTTCTCGCCCTGCCGCCGTACCTGCCCGAACTCGTTGGCGGCGGTGAGCGTGGCCAGCCATACCAGCCGGCGGTGCCAGCCCGGCAGGCCGTTGGGGTCCGGCGTGAGCTCGACCGCCGCCTGGGCCAGTTCGGCGGCCCGGGCGGGCGTGCCGCGCACCAGGGCGTCCTCGGCGGCGAGCTGCAGGCGCTGGGCCAGGGCCTCGTCGGGCTCGTCGGCGCCCTGGCCGAGATGCCAGGCCGCCTCGCGCGGGTCATCGATGGCGGCCCCGATGTCCCGGTGCAGTCGTCGCTTGCGGGGACCAGTGAGCATGCCCTCGGCGGCCTCGCGCAGCAGCGGGTGGCTGAACCGGAGCAGCGGATCGGGCGGGCTGGCGTGCAGGATGCCCGCCTCGATGGCCTCATCGACGTGCTCGTCCACCGGCCCGGGGAGGACCGCGCGCAGCAGCGCGCGGGCCGGGGCGGCGGTCAGCGCGGCGACCTGGAGCACGGCCAGCGTCGGCGGGCGCAGGCGGTCCAGCCGCTGCCGGGTCGCGGCGGTCAGGCCCGCCGGGATCCGGGCCGACCGGCCGTGCTGGCCGCCGCGGGCGACCGTCTCCCGGGCGACCTCAAGGGCGGTGTACGGGTTGCCCGCGGCGAGCGTGATGACCTGCCGCAGCACGCTGGCTGACCACGGGCCGGGGAAGCGGCTGGCGACCAGCTCGGACAGTGCGGCGTCGTCAAGGCCGTTGACGTGGATCCAGGCGGCGCGAGGGCCAAGCTCCCGGGCCAGCACCCGGGTCAGGCCCTGGCCGAAGCCCTGGCCGGCGCCGGAGAACCGCGAGCTCACCAGCCAGCGGGCCGGCACGCCGGACAGCCGGACGGCCGCCGCCTGCAACAGCCGCCGGGAGTCGTCGTCGAGCCACTGCTCGTCGTCGACGGCGATCACCAGGCCGGCCGCCGCCAGGTCGCGCAGCAGCCCCACCAGCGCCCGCTCGAGGACCACGTCGGTCACCGGGACCTGCGGCAACGCCTGGCCGAGGGCGGCCCGCAAGGCGCTGGCCTGCGGGGGTGGCATCGTCGGGAGCGCGGCCGCGATCACCGGGTCCAGCAGGTCGGCGAGGCCGGCCAGCGCCGTCGGGGCGCCGGGAACGCCGGTGGTCCGCAGCACGACGGCCCGGCCGGGCAACCCGGCCGCCGCCACGTCGGCGGCGGCGCGCCACAGGCTCGTCTTGCCGATGCCCGGCGGCCCAGTGATCATGACCGCGCGAGCCTGGCCGTGCTCCCCGGACAGAGCTTCCTGGCAGGCGGCAAGCTCCGCGAGCCGTCCCAGCAGCTCCATTGGCAAATGGTAACCGGTCACGGCCATAAATCCCGCCCGCCGAAACCGGGTGGCGCCCGCCCGGGGTCAGGGCCGACAGTGGATTCATGCGGGCAGGCGACGGCGAGGATCTCCTCGCCGGCTACGTGAGCGGGCCGTCCGCCGCCACCGAGGCGACCGCGCTGGCGCTGGCGCGGGCGCGCGCGGCCGGCGCCGTCGTGCTCGTGGAGGGGGTCAGCGACCAGATCGCCGTCGAGACCCTCGCCGGACGCCTCGGCCGGGACCTGCCGGCCGAGGGCATCGTGGTCCTGCCGGTCGGCGGGGCCCACGGCGTCGCCCGCTACCTGCGGCGGTTCGGCCCCCAGGGGTCCGGCGCGCGGCTGGCCGGGCTGT
>JAICUO010000633.1 GCA_025935815.1 Streptosporangiaceae bacterium | reverse complement strand
CGAGGCGACGCTGGATGCCGTCTTGCGGTCCGAGGAGCGGGCTGGCAGGACCGACCCCTACCGGCATGTCGCCGCGCTGCTGCACCTTATCGCCGTGCGCAGGGACGAAACGCCTGTTTCCTGAGTTCAAGGTTGCGCTGGCCCTGCCGGCGATCTGACGGCCGGACCTCACCCGCGCGTTGCCGGCTTCGGGCTAGCGGCCGAGGTACTCATGCGCTTGCTGGCAGAGCAGCTGGCCGAGCGGGGTCAGGAGCGCGGTGCCTGCGGGGCGCCGGCGGTTGGCGAGCGGTCCGCGGCAGGCTCGTTCGAGCCGGGCGACTTGAGCGTAGGCATCGTCCAGACGGCGCGCCAGTTCAGATTCGATGGCGGCGATGCGAAGCTCCGGGAGGCTAGGCCGTTCGTCAGGCGACAGAGGAGCCAGAGCGAAAGAAATCGCTGGTCAGAAGTGAGGAAAGTGCCCCCAGAAGGATTCGAACCTTCGCACCTGGCTCCGAAGGCATCCGGGCTGCACTGAAATGCTAATGCATAGCCCCGCTGATAAACAAAGACCGAACCGATGTGCGAGTTGCTCCCAAGCCCAGTGCGTAGTGGTTCCGAAGCCGGATGCGTAGCCAGCCCCGTCCGCGGCTAGCGCGGCGAGCCTGCCGATTTCCAGCCATGCCGTCAGGTCAGCGGCGTTCGGCTAAGGTACCGGTATGACTTCTCCTGGGATGCCCGGCGACGGGAGGCCGACGCCCGACACTGCTGTCGTCCGGCACCGCACGCAGCATCCGTGACGCGCTCATTGACGCGGAGCGCGCCGAGTTCGAGCGCCAGTTCGCCGAGGAGATGGCGGCTGCGGCCCAGACGCTGGACCTGACGGGTGTCCTCCGGGTTCTGAGCACCTACCGCAAGATTGCCGAGATCACCCAGCGCCAGGGCGTCGCCGCGCACCGGAGGATGCTGGACCAAGCCGAGCGACTGCAGCGCGGCGAGGATGTGCCCACCGTCCCAGGTCATATCCACAAGGCTGAGATCAATGCGAGGCTCGGCATCTGACCTGTGTACACCTACGACGCCGTTCCTGATGCGGTGGCGCAAGTCGATGAGCTGCCTGTGGCGGCGTTGGCGGCGTATGCGGAGCTGATCGCGTTCCTCGAGCTCACTCCTTGGGAAGGCGCACCCTATCGAGAGGACAAGCCGGAGGGCACCATGCGGACCATGCCCTTCAGGAAGCGAGCTGAGGGCATGGCCGTCTACGTCACCTTGGAAGACCAGCGCAGGGTGGTTGTCGTCAGCGTGACGTGGCTGGAGTAAGCCACCCGGTCCCGTGGCTCATCCGCCGGGAGAGTCATGACGGCGGCAGTTCGCGGTGGCATCCGCGATAGCAGCGGAGCAGCCCGGCTGCGGCGCGGGCGTCATGCAGCGCGCTGTGGTGCTCAGACAGCCTCACGCCAGCCGCTCGGCAGCACGCGGGCAGTGTCCGCGCGGGCAGGCCGCTTAGGTAATGGCAAACGAACGGGCTGGTCAGAAGCTATAAGTGTGCCCCCAGAAGGATTCGAACCTTCGCACCTGGCTCCGGAGGCTTCCCGGCTGCACTGGGATGCTAACGCACTGCGGTCCTGATGGAAAAGACTGCGCTGATGTGCGAGTTGCTACCAAGCCCAGTGCGAAGCGGTGCCGAAGCCAAGTGCTTAGCTACCCGTGCGGCTGGCTAGCCGGGAGCGATTAGGCGGAGCGGGGATGGATGGTGCCGAGGTCTAGCTCGATCCGCTGGCCGTGGACGACAACGACGATGCTGGCGGCGTCCGCGCCGGTGGCGGTGAGGTAGTCGTACAGGGTGGACAAGAGCATGTCCTCGCGGCTTTCGAGCCGGGAGACGGCGGCCTGGCCGACGCCGAGCTTCTTGGCGACCTCGACCTGGGTCATCTGGGCGGCCTTGCGGATCATCGCGAGGTTCATCGCGTAGACCCGGTCCATCTCCTCGGCTGCGGCGTTGGCCTCGGCGACGTCGGCGGCGACCTGCGGGTGGGACAGCATGGGGCGGGCGATGGCGCTTGCTTACGACGCAACGCGCGTTACTCGCAACGTCGACTCGCTGTTCGTCCCGCATGGCGTCGTACTTGAGGAAGCGCGCAACGTCGCGCAAGACCTCGGGCTGCCGCCCTGGTGGCTCAACGAGCAGGCCAGCGTCTACATTTCAGGGAAGGACGATCCCGGCCAGCGCCGGGTGTTTGATCACCCGTAGGCTCGGCGCGTGGCTGATTTTCTTCTTGTGTCGACTGCCGCGGGGGACCGGGAGAGTGCGGTCGGGTTGCTTCGATCGGCGGTTCAGGGGCGGCTGGCGGCGAGCGGGCAGGTGGTGGGGCCGGTGGCGACTGCGTTCTGGCACCTGGGGGAGTTCGGTGAGGGCGAAGAGTGGCAGGTGCTGCTGAAGACCACCGTTGACCGGTACGCGGAGTTGCAGGCGCACCTGATCGAGGTCCATCCGTGGCAGAACCCGGAGGTGACCGCAGTGCGGATCAGCGAGGGTTCGGCACCGTACCTGGAGTGGGTTAGCCGGGCCACGGCGCAGGCATGAGGCTGGTGGCCTGGTCTCGGAGCGCTGCTGCCCACAGGGAGCCTGAGTAGCGGGTAAGCCGTTGGAGGATTCCGCGTAGTCGCTGCGCGGGGCGGACGGATCCGACTCCGGTCGATAGGGTCAGCGAGTGGCTGACGATGGCTGCGGCCTCGTCCGGCTCGCCTGCGTCGAGGTAGGCCTCGGCCAGCCAGGTGAGATAGAGAGCCTTGTCGCGGGCCTGGGTGTCGTCGAAGTCGGCGAGTGCTTCCCCAAGCACGGGGATGGCTTGTTTGGGCTGGCCGAGGGCGGTGCGGCACCTGCCGGTGATGATCTTTAGTTCGGTTGCGTCGGCCCAGGCTGCCCAGTCCGGGGAGCTAGTGCCGTCATCGCTGGCAAGCGCGTCGGCGGCGATTCCCAGTGCGCGCTCGACCTCGTTGAGGTGCCCAGTGCTGGTGCTCGCGAGGGTCCAGGCGCGGCGTTCGTGGAGGAGCGCGGTTACCCGTGGCGGGGCGGTGCTGCCAAGGGCGTCGCAGGATGCCTGGGCGAGGGCGGCTGCCGGTTGCCCGGTGGTTAGGGCCTGGTAGGCGAGCAGGGCAAGAGCGTTCGCCTCAAGAGGGCGGTCGTCGGCGTCGTGGGCAGCGCGGCGACTGTCGTCGTAGTACGCGCTGGCGGTCGCCTGCCAGCCGGCGTCAAACGCGGCCCATCCGGCCTGCTGGGCCTGCTCGCTCATGACCGCTACCAGCGCCTGCCGGGTGGCTTGCGTGCAGGTCGTCTCGCGGGTCAGGGTCCTGGTGGCTTCGAGTTCATCTGCGTATAGCCGGTGAGTCTCTGCGCCTCCGAGGTAGTTGTCGAGCCGTCGGAGGCGGGCGAGCCGCTGCCTGAGCAGCGCCGGCATCTCCGCGCCAACCCGTCGGCCCGCGGTGAGACAGGCGAGTTGTGGCGGTACGGCTGCTGCGCCGGCCAGGCCGATCGAAGCGGTCAGGAACTCCCTGCGCTGCACGTCCTGCTCGCCTCCGTCCGTGGCCTTGAAGCCGATGGTAACGGCCGGTATGGCAGTGACCGGGGGGCGGGCAAGTGCCGGGTCGGCAGCGAGCGCCTTCTGAAAGAGCAACTGATATCGCTCGGACATCTCGATCTCGCCTGCTTCCCACCGGCGAATCATGCGGACCAGGCTGGCGTGGGACGGGAGCGGGGTCCTGCTGACTGTGCGGCGGAGTTCCCGGGCCATGTCGGAGATGTCCCAGCCTCGGCCTTGCCGCAGCCCGCGCAACTGGGTGGGGTCGAAGGCCATCGCTCAGTCCTATCTGGAGAGGACACGGTGTGTGTCCTCCTATGTCCTTATCTGTCATCTTCCGGCCCGCGCGTTGTCCGGGCAACCCTGAAGACAGGAGCAGCGAATCTCAATTTGACGGGAGGCAACTGTGCACGAGGTCGTCATCTCCCCGTTCCTGGGTGACTACCTGGCCGTGCGGCCAGGAGCACGGAACGGCGTTCGGCTGCCGCAGGTAATGTACGCAGACGCTTGCCAGGCTGACACCTGCCCGGGATGGCTGGCTGAGGTCGCCCGCGCCGCGTGGGGCATCAGCGTGTCCGGTCGTCCTATGGCGGGGGCTGTCTTGGTCCGTGACGAGGCGACACTCGGTTTCGGGCGGGCGTCGTATGAGCTGAACCTGGGCTGCAACTACGACTGTGAGCACTGCTACCTGGGCCTCAAGCAGACCGCGGGGCTGTCGTGGGAAGACCGGGCGAGATTGCTCACGATCATGCGTGATGCCGGGGTGCTGTGGCTGCAGCTGACCGGCGGTTGTTTTCGCACTCGCCGTGTCCCGCAGGGGACGTGTCTCATTCGCTTGAGTTCGGCTGTTGCGAGAGATTTATTGTCCGGGCTGTGCCGGGGTGCAGTTCGCGGACGTTGGCGTGCCGGTGCAGGCGTAGTAGCTCTG
>JAICUO010000125.1 GCA_025935815.1 Streptosporangiaceae bacterium | reverse complement strand
GCACGAGCGCCTCGGGCTGGAGGCGTACGACGTCGCGGGGATCTCACTCGGCGGCTGGGTGGCGCTGGAGCTGGCCGCCATCCGCCCGGCTGCCTCGCTCACCCTGCTGTCCCCGGCCGGGCTGTGGCACGGGGACACCCCGTTGTACGGCCGCGTCAGCCTGCGCGCCACCCGATGGCTCGCCCGGCACTCCGCCGGCCTGCTGTCCCGGCTGGTGGACTACCGGCTGGGACGAGCGCTCATCCTCGGCCAGACCCACGGCCGGCCGATGCGGCTCACTGCCGGCTACGCGCGGGCGGCCATCGATGCCATGGGCACATGCCCCGGCTTCGACGATGTCCTGGACGCCACGATCCGGCGCCGGTACCAGGCCACAGCGCCCATCGGCGCACCGGTGACCATCGCCTTCGGCTCGCGCGACAGGCTGCTCCTGCCGCATCAGTCCCGCCACCTCGGCCAGCTTCCGCCCGGTACCCACGTTGCGGCGCTGCCGCGCTGCGGTCACCTGCCAATGGCCGATGACCCCGAGGCCGTTACCGCCGTCATCATCGAATCTGCCGGACGCGCCGCCGCCAGGAACCGCGGCACCTGCGCGGCACGAGCGACGTAGCCCAAGATCGGCGGCTCTGGCGGGCCCGACTTCGTTGACACGGTCGGCCGGCTTCGCTGACGCCATCAGCGCCCTCCACCGCCGGTAACGCGCCCGGGTCGGGAGTCAACGTCGCCTGGCGGCGCTTCGTCCTTGATGGGTGACGGCGACGAGAGGACATCTATGGACGATGGAACGCCCATTGCCGCGATTGAGGAACTGCTCGCGGTCAAGGGCGAGCACTTGCGGCGGGCCGCGACCCTGCTGACCGGCGGCCCGGAAGAGGGCGAGGACCTGCTGCAGGCGGCGCTGGAGCGCGTGTTCCGGCGCTGGCGGTCGGTCGGCGATCCAGAGGGCTACCTGCGGCGCACGATGTACGCCAGGCTAGAGGCTTAGATCCGGCCCCAGGTGCGGGCGGCGATGCCGCTGCGGCGCAGGACCTGGCCGATGGCAAGGTGGAGGCCCGGGCGCTGGCGGACGGCGCGACGGGCCGCCCAGGTCAGGGCGTTGCGGGCGTGGTGGGCGGCTCCCAGCGGGGAACGGCTGGTCACGACCCCCTGGGCGACGAAGCTGTCGTAGCTTTTCATCGTCTCCTTGTAGTAGTTCCTGGCGCCCGCGCCCATGTCGATCGTGCGTATACCGGCGGCGGCCATTCCCTCGGCCAGCCCCTTGATGTGAATCAGCCCCGGAGAGTACTTGCCCAGGCTGGTCTCGTATCCGGTGAACCAGCCGACCAGGAGGGTCTCCGAGCGCAGGCCGAACTGGGCGGCGACGAGCCGGTCGCCCGCGTACAACGCGGAGAGCAGCCCGCTGAGCTGGCTGCCCCGGGTGGCCAGGAGGATGTCGAGCAGTTCCACCAGCCACGGCTGCTCGAACCGGTCGACGTGATTGGTCTGGCGGTACTGCTCCGACTTCCAGTCCATGAGCGTGCGCAGCACGCCCGTATCGCGCGAATCGGCCACGACGCGGAGCTCGCCGTACTCTCGCTGCAGCTTGCGGGCCCGGCGCTCGATTTCCCGGCAGAAGCGCGACGATTTCACCCGGAGTTTCGCATAGTAAGCCTCGAACCCGTCAGAAAGGTCAATCATCGCCGAGGGCACGATGGCGGAGTGGTAAGCCGTAAACGCCTTCTGGGTCGCGATCAGGTTGTCGAACTGCCAGGCCGATAGGCGGCATCCGCGAAGGAGCTCCCGCGGGTCCCAGCTCGCCCCGGGGGTGTGGACGACGCCCTGGCAGGGGGTCAGCCAGCCGCAAATTGGCACGCCAACGCCGAGCCGCCGCCGCTCGAATGGGAAGAATCCCGTGGTGGACTGCCCTTCCGTTAGGACGGCAACGCGAGCACCAGGCCGGAAGCGGCCGACAGCCATCGCGAACTCAGGTGACAGGAAGGGATTAGCCAGGACCGGCGTGGCCTGCTGCATGGAGTGCCATGCGGCAATCTCAGATCGCCCCAGCTCGCTTGGGTGGATGAGAGATACAAGCACTGTCCCGCCTAGTCCCGTCTCTTGACCTAATCGCGGATCGCGGAGCCGCTGCCCGGCTGGCCGGGCTTGTACCGGCTGTAGAGTGCTTTCGCCTTCGGGCCGAGCCGCCTGCGGAGTTCACCGAGCACGGTGACTTCTTCCGTTACCTGGTGAAGCCGGTGGTAAAGACGTGGTGGCAGATGCGGGAGTAGCGGCGACTGGCGCCCGTGCAGGAGCGCGGAGAACTCATGCGCCTCGAGGTCCGCATAGCGAGAAATGCTCTCGAACCACCGGGCGCTGAACCGGGCGTCGCTCTGCGGTCGCCGGAGCGCGGCTTTGCGTTGCCGTTCGTAAGACGCAAGCGCCAGCTTCTGGTCGCCGGGGTGGCGCTGCAGGTTGCCGGCCAGGGCGATGGCGTCCTCGATGGCCAGTATCGTCCCCGACCCGGTGGTGTAGTGGGTGGTATGCGCGGCGTCTCCGGCGAGCACGATGCGGCCGTCGTACCAGCGCCGGCTGGTGACCGTGCGAAAGTTGAGCCATCCGGCACCCGGGCCGGGTTGCACCTGCCCGAGCAGCGGGTGCTCGTCTAGGTGGCCCTCGAAGAGCTTCTCGAGGACGGAAAGGCCGTCCTGCGGCGACAGCGTGCCGAAGCCGAGGCCGGCCCACGTCTCGGACGAGCATTCGACGATGAACGTGCTCTGGCCCCCGCCGATTCCGTAGCAATAGGCCCAGACCCAGCCCCTATCTGTGGGAACGAAAGCGTACGTGAACGATTCGAAAACCTTGCTCGTTCCTAGCCACAGGTACTTGTTGTCGCCTAGGCGCACGTCAGCCTGGAACGCCCCGGCTTCCTGCCGCACTCGGCTGTTCACCCCGTCGCAGGCGACGATGAGATCGGCCGTGGGCAGTTGCGAGGCGGGCATCACCTCGTGACCGAACTCAACGCGCACGCCCAGGCCCTGGGCGCGGCAGGCGAGGATGTCGAGCAGGCGCTGCCGGCTGATGCCGTAACCGCCGCCTCCCGGGTACAGCACCTGCCTGCCATGGATGTCGACAACCTGATCGAATTGGCTAAAGGCAGCTTGGTGAATCTCCTGTGCTGACACCGGGTCGCATCGGTGCAGCTCTTCCAGCAGGTCGCGGCCCAGCGTCACGCCCCAGCCCTGGGTGGAGTCAGCCGTATTCCTTTCAAGGACCGTGATGTCGTGTCCAGGCTCACGCAGCTTCATCAAGAGTGCGAAGTAGAGGCCAGCTGGCCCTCCGCCCACGCACGCGATCCTCATGCGGTCTCCCCCGGCGCGGCTTCTGCGTAAGTTGCGCAACTTCGGCACTAACAGTAGAGGTTGGCGCGTATGGGCGCGATTGCACTACTTTATTGGGATACGATATCTGCCCCGTGACACGCGTTCAAACGAACTTCAGAGGTGAACGTTACGATCTGGTGATGGCGGCCGACGGCCAGGGAGGGCGGCCCGGCGTTACGGGGCGGCGCGCAGTTCCACGCAGCACTCGCCCGCTCGCGGGTCGAGCACCGCGTCCACGCCCGACGCCTGCAAGCCGTCCATCATCCCGCTGATGAAGGCGTGGTTGAGGCCGCACACCAAGTCGGGCGCCGTGCCGGCCAGCGGGTGGAACGGGCAGTTGCGAAGGCGCAGGCAGGCGGCCGATTCCCGGGTGGGCTCGAAGCCTCGCTCGGCGAGCAGCCTGGTCGCCAGGGACAGTGCGCGCTCGGCGCCGAGGCGGCCGGGCCGGGCCCGCTGGCGCTCGTCGGCGCCGACCCGCTCCCCGTGGTCGCGGGCTACGCGCCGCACCGTATCGCGAGCGCTCTCCCCGCTTTCCTCGCCGGCTACCGCGTCCAGCAGGATGCCGGCCAGCATTTCGTGGCTGCGCTGCGGAATGCTCACCCTGATGTCCACCGGGGACGGCTCGTACACCTTGGGCACCCGGCCGACCCGGCGGACCCCGTCGGCTTGCTGGTAGTGCGCGCGCAGCGCGCCGGCGTCAACCAGCTTGTCCAGGTGGAACGCGGCCAGCTTGCGGGAGATCCCCACCGCGGCCGCGGCCTCGTCGCGGGTCACCGGCCGCCGCGCGGCGCGGATGAACTCATACATCCCTCGCCGCAGGTCGTCATCGAGCGCGGCGATGGCCCTGATCGCGGGATCTGCCGTCACTCTTCCAGCATAACACCAACATCCATGGTCGATCATCTGCAACGAAGCTTCAAGGCCAGGCACTTGACCACCCCTAGCCAATAAAGCTAAACTTCTTTAGTGAAACTTTGGAGTTTGGAGTGGCCATGACACGCGATGCCTGGTCATCCGGGGCGATGACCCCGGACCTGATACCCGAGGGGCCCGACGGCCCCGACAGCGCTGAGGGCCCTGACGGGCTCGGCAGTCCCAGCGTCCTCGACCTCGCCGCGGCCGAGCTCGCCGCCGGGCAGTTCCTCCAGGCGCTGGGCGTGTCCCTGGATTCGGAAAGCCTGCGGGGAACCCCCGGGCGGATGGCCCGCGCCTATGCCGAGCTGTTCACCCCGCGCCCGTTCAACATGACCACGTTCCCCAACGACGAGGGCTACGACGAGCTCGTGCTCGCCCGCGCAATCCCGGTCCGTTCGGTCTGCGAGCATCACCTGCTGCCATTCACCGGGGTCGCCCATGTCGGGTACCTGCCGGGCGACCGCATCCTGGGGCTATCCAAGCTCGCCCGCGTCGTGGAGCACTTCTCGCGCCGTCCCCAGGTCCAGGAGCGACTGACCAAGCAGATCGGGGACTGGCTTTACTCGCACCTGCGCCCCTGCGGCGTGGGCGTGGTCATCGAGGCCGAGCACACCTGCATGACCGTGCGCGGAGTTCAGGCCGCCGGGTCCCGTACGGTCACCTCGACCCTGCTCGGCACCCTGCGGGAAGACCCCCGCTCGCGCCAGGAATTCTTCGCTCTCACCGGCGTCAGTGCCTGACAAGCGGCCGGTTCAGCTAAAAGGAGTGCCAGTGTCAGCCAACACAGTGTCATCTAATACCAGAGCAACCAGGGCATTCGTCATCGTGGGCGGCGGCCTGGCCGGAGCCAAGGCGGCCGAAGCCCTCCGTGGCGGCGGCTTCGACGGGACGATCTCGCTGATCGGCGAAGAAGGGCACCTGCCCTACGAGCGTCCCCCACTGTCCAAGGACTACCTGGCCGGCAAGGCCGACCGGGACAGCGTCTTCGTCCACGACCAGGCGTGGTACCACCAGCAGGAAGTCGACCTGCGGCTCGGCAACCCCGCCACCGCCATCGACCGAGCCGCCCGGCAGGTGCTGCTCGCCGACGGCGCTCGCCTGCCCTACGACAAGCTGCTGATCGCCACTGGCGCCCGCCCTCGGCGGCTGGCCGACGCCAGCGGAGCCCACTACCTGCGCACCATCGATGACTCCGACCGCCTCAAAGAGATCCTGGCCACCGGGTCGCACCTGGCGGTGATCGGCGGCGGATGGATCGGGCTAGAGGTCGCGGCGGCCGCCTGCCAGGCCGGCTTGCAGGTCACGGTCCTGGAATCCCTGGAACTGCCGCTCGTGCGCGTGCTCGGCCCCCAGATGGCGCAGGTCTTCGCCGACCTGCACAGGTCCGCGGGCGTCGACCTCCGCCTCGGCGTGCGGATCCACGAGATCCTCCAGCGTGGCGGCAAGGCCGCCGGCGTCCGGCTCGACGACGGAACCACGATCGGCGCCGACGCCGTCCTCGTCGGCATCGGCGCCACCCCCAACACCGGACTGGCCGCCGACGCTGGCCTGGAGGTCAGCAACGGCATCGTGACCACCGCCTCGCTGCGGACCAGCGACCCGGACATCTTCGCCGCCGGGGACGTCGCCAGCGCCTTCCACCCGCTGCTGGGAGAACATGTCCGCGTCGAGCACTGGGCCAACGCGCTCAAGCAGCCGGCCGTGGCGGCGGCCGCCATGCTCGGCCAGGACGCCAGCTACGAGGAACTGCCCTACTTCTACACAGACCAGTACGACCTGGGCATGGAGTACGTTGGCCACGTCAGCGGCGGCTACGACCAGGTAGTGGTCCGCGGTGACCTGGAGGCTCGCCAGTTCATCGCCTTCTGGCTCAAGGACGGCCGCGTCAAGGCGGGCATGAACGTCAACATCTGGGATGTCGCCGACTCGATCAAGGTGCTCATCCGGTCCGGGCAGGCGGTCAGCGCCCAGGCGCTCGCCGACCCCGGCCGGGCGCTCAGCGATCTTGTCCCCGGGTGAGCCGCCGCCGCTGACGCCGGCCTTCCCTGGCGCGCTCGCGCTGCAACTCGGCGTGCCCCTCGCATCGTTTGCAGGATGGCGAGGCCTGGAGGGCCTCTGGCCAGCCTGGATGCCTAGTCGCCCACGGCGCGCAGGCGGTTCTCCGTGTACTGGTCGTAGGCGTCGTCGTCCGCAGTGTCCTCGGAGGGCGCGTAGTGCAGGCCGGGGGTGAAGTCGCGGGCGCGGTCCAGGTCCGCGTAGTCGGCCGCGACGGGGGCCGCCGCGTAGGCGGCCGGGGCCACGGACGGCGCGGCCGTCCGCCGCTCCCGGACGTGCCGGGCGCGGGCGACGACGCGCTTGCGGGCCTCCACCCGCGCCTGCATGGCCTCCCGCTCGGCGGCGGCGCGCTCGGAGTCAGCCGCGGCGGCCTCGCGCAGCAGCACGAGGTAGCCGGCGAGCATCACCGTCGGCGGCGCCAGCACCCACCATGCGGCCAGCCCGGTCACGGCCAGGCCAGCGCCGGCGACCTCTAGGCCCAGCAGCATCCACAGCAGTCGGCGGCGGGCGGCCAGGACCCGGTGCCGCGCCTCCTCGCGCGAGGCGGGGTCCGGGGCGAAGTCGCGATCACGGGCATCGTCGTCGCCGTCTTGTGCCGCCGCGATGTCAGTCGTCCCCGAATCGCCGGCCAGGTCGCCTGTGGTGGCGAGTTCCCGGGAGGTCGCTTCCCGGGCTGAGGTAATGCGGCTGATGTCGCGGCGCAGCCACCGGGGTATCAGGACGCCGGCCCAGATGGCGATGATCGCCAGGTACAAGATCGCGCTGCTCATCGGGCCTCCCCTCTACCACGTAGCCGAGTGCTCCCCGGTGAGCACGCGAGTATGTAACACAACGTAAGGGCACCGGCCAGCGATAACGAGCACCCCGACGGCGTGTCGCGAAGATCACGGGACAACGTTATAGCGCGCGAAGGCGCTACGCGCCCGACCGGGACGCCGCCAGCGAGCTGCGCCACCGCGGCATCAGGCCGTGCGACGCCTCCTCGGCGGTCATCGCGTAGCACACGTGGTCCCGCCACGCCCCGTTGATGTGCAGCTGGCGGACCCGGACGCCTTCGTCGCGGAACCCGAGCTTCTCCACCACCCGCCGGGAGGCGACGTTCTCGGGCCTGATCGATGCCTCAAGGCGGTGCATGCCGACCACTGCGAAGCAGTGATCGACCGCCATCGCCAGCGCGGTCGGGATGATGTCGCGCCCGGCGAACCGCTCATCGATCCAGTAGCCGATCTGCCCCGACCGCGAGGACCCCCAGACGATCGACCCGATCGTGAGCTGCCCGACGAACTCCCCGCCGTAGGTGACGACCCACGGCAGGGCGATCGCCTGCCGGGCCTCGCGGCGCATCGTGCGGACGAGGGAGACGTACGGGCCGAGCGACGAGCGGTGCAGCGGCGTCTCCGGGTTCGTGGGCTCCCACGGGCGCAGCCACGGCGCGTTCCGTACCCGGATCTCGCGCCAGGTGCGGGCGTCGGACATGCGCACGGGCCGGAGCGCGACCGGGGCGCCAAGCAGTTCCGGCTCGGTCAAGGTGGCGGGCCATCCTCGGATACGTCCCACGGTGCTAATCATTCTCCTGCGCGCAAGGTGATGCCACGCGGTTAGCTCCCGGGGAACCGGCCCTCGTCCCCTGAGTGTCCACCCTGGAAACCCCCGCAGAAAGCGAGTGTATCGGGCATGATGCTCGCCCCGGGCGCGCGCTAGACGATACCCGAACCGTGGCTCGCGTCCGCCGCGCTGTCATCTGCGCTCTCATTAGCGGCCGGGCGCGGATGGTCTCCGCCGCGAATCTGGTCCACCGCGTGCACCAGGATCGGGCGCAGCACCTTCATCCCGTCCCGCACTCCGCCCGATGAGCCGGGCAGGTTGATGATGAGCGTCCGGGAGGCCACCCCGGCCAGGCCACGGGACAAGATCGCCGACGGCACGCCCGCCGAGGCCCCGGCCGCCCGCAGCGCCTCCGGGATTCCGGGGATCTCCCGGTCGATGACCCGCCGGGTCATCTCCGGAGTGAGGTCGCCAGGTGTCAGCCCGGTGCCGCCGGTCGTCACCGCCACGTCGTACTCGGCGGTCACTGAGTCACGCAGCACCTGCTCAACGGCCTCGCCGTCCGGGATCACCAGTGGCCCGTCAACGATGTCGCAACCCGCCTCCCGCAGCAGCTCGACGAGCACCGGCCCGCTGCGATCCTCATATATCCCGGCGGCCGCCCGGTTCGAGACGGTGACCGCCAGCGCCCGGATCATGATCGCCGCCAGGGGCCGGACTTGCCGCCATCCTTGGACTCCAGCCGGACGTCGGTGATCACGGCGGCCCTATCGACTGACTTGATCATGTCGATCATGGTCAGCGCGGCGACGCTCACCGAGGTCAGCGCCTCCATCTCGACCCCCGTCCGGTCGGCGGTCCGGACGGTTGCCTCGATCGCGACGCCCCAGTCCTCAACCGAGACGTCGACGGAGACGCCGTGCAGCCCGAGCGGATGACACAGCGGGATCAGGTCCGGGGTGCGCTTCGCGCCCGCGATCCCGGCGATCCGCGCGACCGCCAGCGCGTCGCCCTTGGGAACCCGGCCGTCTCGCAGAGCCGCGACTGCCTGCGCCGAAAGCAACACCCGGCCGGAGGCGCAGGCGGTGCGCACCGTCACGTCCTTGCTCGCCACGTCTACCATCCGCGCGGCGCCTGTCTCGTCGAGATGGGTAAGCCGCGCCGGAGCAGCATCGCTCATGAAAAGAAAGACTATGACCACACGAAACGGCATGAGCCGCCGGCCCATGCAAATGCTCCCCGCTTATTGTGTGACTACCTCGATTTCCCGCCTACCGTGGCGACCGCCGAAGACTGGCTACCTCGATCGTCGCGAGGCGGAGCGAGCCTGCGGGCGCAGCTTCGAGCGATCCGCCGGCGCCGCCGGATGTACGGTCGGAGGCTGCACCGGTAAGGGGGCCCTGGGGGATTGGCATATATCCGCAGAAGATAAGGGCAGGACCAAGACGTGCGCTTTGTCGCCTTCGCCGAGGCTGACGACCCACTCGGGGACGACAATGAGCGCGGTGGCCCGGCCAAGGGCGGCGATCTGATGCGACCCCTGCCCACTGAGCGGCGTGACCTGCGCCTTGTCCTCCGACAGCACGCCGCGCAGGAACGAGCGCCGCCCCGCCGGGGATCGCAGCGGGCCGGTCAGCGTGGCCGAGACCGTGGGCAGGAACTGGGTGAGCTGGTCCTGCAGCGCGCCGATGGCCGGCCGGACGAACAGCTGGAACGACACGTAGGCGCTGACCGGGTTCCCGGGCAGCGTGAAGATCGGGATCCGGTCCTCGCCAAGCGTCCCGAAGCCCTGCGGCATCCCCGGCTGCATCGCGACCTTCTGGAAGGTGACCGTGCCGAGCTGGCTCAGCGCCGCCTTGACCACGTCATGCTCGCCGCCCATGCTGACCCCGCCCGTGGTGATCAGCAGGTCAGCGCGCAGCAGCTGCTCTTCGAGGGTGGGCAACACCCCGGCCGGGTCGTCGGGGACGATCGCGTGCCGGAAGGCGATGGCGCCCGCCTCGCGGGCGGCGGCGGCGATCATGTAACTGTTGGACTCCCAGATCCGGCCGGGCACCAGCGGCGTGCCCGGCTCGGCGAGCTCGTTGCCGGTGGCCAGCACCACCACCCGGGGCCGGGGCCGCACCAGGACCCGGGCCCGGCCGGCCGAGGCGGCCACCGCGATGTGCATCGGCTTGAGCCGGGTGCCCTTGACGATCAGGGTCTCGCCTTGAGCGGCGTCACCGCCGGCGTAGCGGACGGCGTTCCCGGCGCCGACCTCGGCGCGGATCGCGACCCGCGCGATGCCGCCGTCGGTCTGCTCGACCGGCACGACCGCGTCGGCCCCTGACGGCAGCTGCGCGCCGGTCATGATCCGGATCGCGGTGCCCGGGACCAGCGCGAACGCTCCCGTATCGCCCGCCGCGATCTCCGTCGTGACCGGCAGGGTGACGGGGCTGTGCTCGGAGGCGCCCTTGAGGTCGGCCGCCAGCACCGCGTAGCCGTCCATGGACGAGTTGTCGAACGACGGTAGCGGAACCCCGGCCGTCACGTCCTCGGCGAGCACGCAGCCCTCAGCGTCCGCCAGGTAGAGCTGGGTTGGCGGGAGGGCGCGGATCGCGGCGAGGATCTGCGACTGGTAGACCTCGACCGGCACCAGGCCAGTGCTGGCGAATCCGGGGTCCGGTGCCTGCGCGGGCGGTACCCCTGGGTTCGCTGCGGGGTCCGTCACTGCTCGACGCTCTCAAGGTACTTGCGCAGCCACGGGATGAACTCGCTGGCCAGGTCGGGCCGGTCACAGGCGAACTGGACCATGGTGCGCAGGTAGTCCAGCTTGTTTCCGGTGTCGTAGCGGCGGCCGTGGAAAAGGACACCGCGCACCTCACCGCGATGGGCGAGAACCTTGAGCGCGTCCGTGATCTGGATCTCCCCGCCCCGGCCGGGCTGGGTGCGCCGCAGGATGTCGAAGACCTCGGGGTCGCACACGTACCGGCCGATCAGGATCCACCGGCTCGGCGCCTGCCCGGGGACGGGCTTCTCGACCAGGTCGGTGACCGTCACGACGCCGTCCTCGGCGGTCGGGGCGATCGCCGCGCAGCCGTACAGGGAAACCTCTTCCGGATCGACTTCCATCAGCGCCAGGACGCTGCCGCCGTGCCGCTCCCGTACCGCGATCATCTTGGTCAGCAGCGACTCGTCGGGGTGGATGAGGTCGTCGCCGAGCAGGACCGCGAACGGCTCGTCACCGACGTGCTGTGCGGCGCAGAGCACCGCGTGGCCCAGTCCCTTGGGGTCGCCCTGGCGGACGTAGTGCACCGTGGCGAGCTCGCTGGACTCGCGAACCAGGCCGAGCTTGTCCCAGTCTTCCTTGGCGGTGAGCGCCTCTTCGAGCTCATACGCCCGGTCGAAGTGATCCTCGATCGAGCGCTTGCTGCGCCCTGTGACGAGAAGCATGTCCGACAGGCCGGCCTTCACAGCCTCTTCCACGACATACTGAATGGCGGGCTTGTCAACGACTGGCAACATCTCCTTGGGGGTTGCCTTCGTCGCGGGCAGGAACCGGGTTCCAAGGCCCGCCGCGGGCACTACCGCCTTCGTGACTGATGGGGTCCTGGCTGCGCCGGAGTCGACCATGTGACCAGCCTAGTGACTGCCAGGGGGTGGGGCGCACCACATGTGCTCTCATGAGGAAAGAGGGCAAGTTGATGGCGGCGGATGAGGCGGGCGTGACGGAGCGGAAGGCCGCCCTGCGCGGGCAGATCGTGACGGCCCGCGCGCGGATGCCCCTCCCCGAGCGGGAGGCCGCCGGGCGGGCGATCCGTGACCATGTCCTGTCTATGCCGGAAGTGGCGGCGGCCGGGACGATCGCGGCGTACTACTCGGTCGGCACCGAGCCGGCCACTCACTCACTGGTATACGCGCTGTGGAAGCGCGGCTCCTACGTGATCTTGCCGCTGCTGCTGGCGGACGGCGACCTCGACTGGGCCTCCTACGAGGGGCCGGACTCGCTGGTTCCCGGGCCGCGCGGGCTGCTGCAGCCTGGCGAGCCGCCCCGCGGGATCGATACGGTGTCGCGGGCCGACGTCGTGCTGGCGCCTGCGGTGGCGGTGGACGGCGCGGGATACCGGCTGGGCCGGGGCGGCGGGTCCTATGACCGGGCGCTGGCCCGGGTGGGGGAGCTGGTGCCGCTCATCGCCCTGCTGTATGACGCGGAGCTGGTGACGCAGGTCCCGGTGGCCGGGCACGACCAGCGGGTCCGGGCGGTGGCCCGCCCGGCTCACGGCATCACCCGCCTGCCACTGCCTGAAGCAGCACCGTCTTGAAGCAGGACTGCCCGGAATTAGCTAGTCTTGGGGCCGGTTATGCTTAGCAGTCTTTAGTGGCGAGTGCTAATCTAGCCAACTGACTTGAGCTGTGCCCGGAGGAAGTCGTGCCCACTTACCAGTACGTTTGCACCGAGTGCGGTGGCCAGCTTGAGGCTGTCCAGCGGTTCACCGATGATCCATTGACCGTGCATGAGGCCTGCGGCGGGAAGCTGCGCAAGGTCTTCTCCCCGGTGGGCATCGTGTTCAAGGGGTCCGGGTTCTACCGGACCGACAGCCGCGCCGGCTCTGGCTCGTCAACGACTTCGCCACCGGCCGCCGCCAGCTCGGCTGAGCCCGGATCGTCGGGCTCGTCGTCGGCCGAGTCGTCCTCGTCGTCGGCATCCTCCTCGTCAGGCGGGGACAAGGGCGGCGACAAGGGCGGGGACAAGGGTTCCGCGTCCGGGTCCTCGGGTTCGTCGGGCAAGTCGAGCGAGAAGGTCGCCTAGGTCCATGGCGGCGGTCGCGGACTTCGGGGTCATCGGCGGTTCCGGTTTCTACGAGTTCCTCGCCGACGCCGAGGAAGTGAAGGTCGACACGCCGTTCGGCGCGCCGAGCGAGACCCCGCTAGTCGGCGAGGTCGGCGGCAAGAGGGTCGCCTTCATCCCCCGGCATGGCCGCGACCACCGGTACCCCCCGCACAAGATCCCCTACCGCGCCAACCTGTGGGCGATGCGCGCCCTCGGCGTCCGCCAGATCCTCGCGCCCAGCGCGGTCGGGTCGCTGACCGCTTCCTACGGGCCGGGCACGCTGGCCATCCCGGACCAGCTCGTGGACCGCACCCGGGGCCGGATCCAGACCTTCTACGACGAGCACGCGGTGCACGTGCCGTTCGCGGACCCCTACTGCCCGACCGGGCGGGCCACGGCCATCGCGGTTGCCCGCCAGTCCGGCTGGGTGCCGGCCGGATCGGGAACCCTCGTGATCATCGACGGCCCCCGCTTCTCCACCCGCGCGGAGTCGAAGTGGTACGCCGCCCAGGGGTGGACGCTCATCGGGATGACCGGCCACCCTGAGGCAGTCCTGGCCCGTGAGCTGGCCCTCTGCTACACGACGCTGGCCCTGGTGACCGACACCGACGCCGGCGTTGAAGAAGGCGAGGGCGTGACGCAGGCAGAGGTCTTCGAAGTCTTCGCCGCGAACATGGCACGGCTGCGCGAGCTCGTCGGCAAGGTCCTCGCCGCATACCCGCAGCAGCGCGCCGACGACCTCTGCGGGCACGCCCTGGACGGCATCACCCTCCCGTTTGACCTGCAGTAGCCGCGCAGCGGTAAGGTCTGGCGCGTGAGCGCTCAAGAGATCCCGGCCACCGGCACGGCCCGGGTGCACGTACTGAACGAGGGCTACGTCGGCCTGGACGGCGATGACGAGCGGGTAAGCGGCACCGTCACGCTGATCATCGACGGCGACGCGGTCATCATCGTCGACCCGGGGATGGTCGCGTCCCGCGATTCGCTGCTCGCCGCGCTGGAAGCGCACGGGCAGCAGCCGGAAGCCGTCACCGACGTGGTCTTCAGCCACCATCACCCCGACCACACCGTCAACGCGGCGCTGTTCCCCAACGCCCGCGTCCATGACCACTGGGCGATCTACGACGGGGACCGGTGGATCGACCGGGACGCCGACGGCTACCAGATCACGCCCAGCGTGCGGCTGCTGCGCACGCCCGGGCACACCGCCGAGGACATCTCCACCATCGCCTCCACCGAGTCCGGCGTGTACGCCTGCACTCACGCCTGGTGGGGCGCGGACGGCCCGGCCGAGGACCCACTGGGCAGCGACGCCCAGGCGCTTGCCAGGAGCCGCGAGCGCCTGCTGGGCATCGCCACCGTGATCATCCCCGGCCACGCCGCCCCCTTCAGCCCGGGCACGGAAACACCCCGCTGAAAGCGGCTACGGGGCCTCGGTTCTCGCGAGGCGGAGCGGGCATCAGCAGGGGCGGGATCCGTTCGTGTACCCCCCGGGAAGTTGGTGTATATCCCCCGCAAAGCTAGTAACGCCCGGCGGCCCGGCGGCGCTTTTACCTACGAGAGGTTGGTCAATGGGCGCGTATGCCTGGCCTTGCCCCGTGGGTCAGGACTCGTGTCCGCGAGCGCGCAAGAAGCGAAGGGCCGGCCCCCGAGAGGGGGCCGGCCCTTCGCCATTGACGGGGCCTGGGAGGGGAGGCCCTATCTTCGGGAACGGCCGAAGTAGCTTGCCCGCAGCCGGTCGAGCAAGATCGCCACGCCGAGCACCACGCCCTGGACCACCTGCTGGTAATACGGGCTGACGTGCAGGGCGAGCAGCCCGTTGGCGATGAACTCCAGCAAGATCGCGCCCGCGGCGACGCCGATGATCCGGCCCTCGCCGCCGAACAGCGACATCCCGCCGACGACCGCGGCCGCGATGGCGATCAGCTCCCAGCCGGAGCCTCCGACGGACGGGTCGGCAACGTTCATCCGGCCGATCACCAAGATCCCCACGACCCCGGCCAGCAGCGCGCTGGCGACGTAGGTGGTGGTGATCCGGCGGGCGACCGGGATGCCAGCCAGCCGGGCGGCCTCCTTGTTGCCGCCGACCGCGTAGACCTGCCGCCCGATGTAGGTCCGCTCCAG
>JAICUO010000961.1 GCA_025935815.1 Streptosporangiaceae bacterium | reverse complement strand
GCGGCGACCAGGCCGGCGCCGACGACGAAGCCGGAGGCTGCCTGAACCACCCGGCGCCGGTAATGCACGCGCGGGTCACTGGACCGCACCAGCCGGCCCAGCCTCCGATTATCCCTGTCGAGCGCCTGCTCGATCTGCTCCAGCTGGCGCTGCTCATGCTCAGAGAGCGGCACGACACGCCTCCCATTGAACCCGGGGAAATGGGGTGACTCTCACCTCACCTACGTACCTGATTCATTTCCCAGGATACGAGGCTCCGCACTCCCCTTGGAAGGGGGCGATGTCGGGGTTGCCGGAGATGGCCCTGGCCGGCCCTCTCCGAACAACTTGGCCGGGCGCACCGCGCTGTCGCCAAACCGGCGCGCGATCTGGTCCATGGCCTGTTCCGCCTCCCGCCACCCGACCGAGCGGTCGCCGAACGCCAGCTGGGTAGCCGCCGCGGAGGCAGGCCGGAGCCCCGAGGCGCGCACCCCGACCAGCCGCAGCCGGGCGCGGCCGTCAAGCCCGGAACCCTCGTACAGCGCGCACGCGGTGGCGTAGATGACCCGCGCGACATCGGTCGGATCGGGCAGCGTCCGCGACCTGGTGATGGTCTTGAAGCTGGCCAGCCGCAGTTTGACCGTCACCGTCTTGGCCACGCACTCGGCCGTGCGCAGCGCCCGCGCCGTGCGATCCGACAGCCGCAGCAGCTCGCGCCGGATCACCTCGGGGTCGTCCACGTCGGTGGCGAAGGTCTCCTCCGCGCCGACGCTCTTTTCCTCCCGCCGCGGGACGACCCGCCGCTCGTCGCGACCCCACGCCAGCGCCCACAGGTGTTCCCCCGCGGCCGCCCCGAGCTCGCGCCGCAGTGTTTCGCGTGGAATGTGAGCTATGTCACCGATCGTCCGCAGGCCCAGCCGGGCGAGGACTTCCTCCGCCTTGTCGCCGACGCCCCACAGCGCGCTGGCCGGCAGCCGGTGCAGGAACTCGAGCATGCCGTCGGCCGGGATGATGAGCAGGCCGTCCGGCTTGCACTGGGCCGATGCGATCTTGGCCACGAACTTCACCGGCGCCGCCCCGACCGAGCAGGTGATGCCCTGCTGCCCGGCGACCTGCGCGCGGATGTGCGCGGCGACCTGGGCCGGCGTCATCCGCAGCCGGCGCAGCGAACCGGACACGTCCAGGAACGCCTCATCCAGTGACAGCGGCTCCACCTCCGGGGTGACCGCGCGGAAGATCGCCATCACCTCCCGCGATACCGCTCCGTAGAGGCCGTGCCGGGGCGAGATGTAGACCGCCTGCGGGCACAGCCGCCGGGCCCGGGTGATCGGCATCGCCGAGCGGACCCCGAACGCCCGCGCCGGGTACGTCGCCGACAAGACCACCCCCCGGGCTCCGAGCCCGGCCACCACGACCGGCTGCCCGGCCAGCTCGGGCCGGTCGCGGACCTCAACGCTGGCGTAGAACGCGTCCATGTCAACGTGCAAGATGGTGCAGCCGGTGTCGTCCATGGCCGCCTGCGCGGTTTCTAGCGGTGCCCGAGGACGTGCAGGCGCGCGGCGATGTCGCGCAGCGCGGGGTAGGCCGCCGCCGCGTCCTCCAGCGCCGCCAGGGCCGCCGCCGCTCCGGGGTCCGGGTCCGCCGCCGGGAGCAGCCCGGCGAAGACCCGCACGCCATACGCCTCGCCCGCGCGCAGGCCCGCCCCCTCGATCAGGGCGGTCAGGCCCGCCAGCGTGTACCGCCGACGGCCATCGGCGCTCGCCTCCCCGGCGCCGTCCAGCGCCGCCAGCAGGTCGCGCGCCTGCTCGTAGCGCCCGGCGAGCGCGCGGTGCAGCACCGCGGACACCGCGTTGGCGGCGAGCACGCTCACCGTCGCGTCGGGCCGCAGCACGCGGGCGATGGCGGCCTTCGCCGCCGCCGGCTCATCGACGTACTCCAGGACGCTGTGGCAGATCACCAGGTCCGCGGCGCCCTCCCCGACCAGGTG
>JAICUO010000389.1 GCA_025935815.1 Streptosporangiaceae bacterium | reverse complement strand
CCTCCGCCCATGCCAAGCACGCCCTCCAGGAAGACCTTGTTTGGCAGCGACAGTTTGCCCATATCCAGCCTCATCTATCTCTGGCCACTGAGTTCAGCCTGGCTCGCAATCAACAGGCTACGTGACCTGGATCACTACTTCAGCTTGACCGGGCCTGGTTCCGTCAGGCAACCATCGTCCGATGGTGAAGGTAAGCGCACTGCGGGCATCCCGATAACTCCACCGCCATAGACCAGTGGCTCTCCTACGCGGGGCAGTCGAGGCGCGCCGCGCCTTCGGCCTTGCCAGGCCCGGATGGTCGGCCTGTCGGACACCGGGCTGGCCCAGCTAGCCCAAGCCTCGCTCAACGCGCTCATCGCGTCACAGGGGCACTCATCGAGCACGGTCCGATACCAAACAACCTGAACCTCGGCATCGCTTTCCTCGCCCTGCACGAACTCCGGATACGGACCATCACCCTGCTCAACCAAGCAGCAGAGCGGGCAGCTCCGCCCGGAACCTCGCGCTCCGACAAACCCTCGGGACCTGAGCCGTGCAGCTCTCAGAAGCCGCAGACGGCGGAACCCGCTTGACGCGGACCGTGGAGCGCCCGCTATGGTGGACGCATGAGATCCCCGAACCGGGGATTTCTCACTGGTTTTCGGGTTCATGTCCGTAATCGGGGATACATCACCGGTGTGAGGGTTCAAATCCCACCTCCACCGCCACCGCCATGCTTGGCCATGCCCGCCCCGCCGCAGAGCCGGTAGGAGGCGGAGTGCTGGAACCGCAGGGAACGTTCTTCTTGTTCCTGCTCGTGCTCGCGTTTGGCGGGCTGGTCACCTGGCTGGCGCTCGCCAGGCACGTCGCGATCCGCGTGCTGGCGGCGTTCCTGGCGTTCCTGCCGGCTGCGGTCTTCGGCATCGCCGTCGTGAACAAGTACTACGACTACTACCAGACCTGGGGTTCCCTGTTCAGCGACGTCACCGGGTCGGGCGCCCAGGCGGTTCCCGAGCTCGCGCAGCCGGGGGCGACCCAAGTCCAGCCCGGCACGCTGGGGGTGGCCATCAGCAAGTCCGCCAACAGCGCCCTGTCCGCGCGAGTGGGCTACCTGTTCCGCGCGTCGGTGACCGGGCACGCCAGCCACCTCACGCGTGACGTCTACGTCTACCTGCCGCCGCAGTACTTCCAGCCGGCCTACCGGCATTACCGGTTCCCGGCCATCGAACTGCTGCACGGCTCCCCGGGTTCCCCGCTGGCCTGGATCAACGTCATGGACACGATTCCCATCTACCAGAGGCTGCTGGCCGCCCGCGAGGCCGATCCCGCGGTGCTGGTGATGCCGGAGACCAACGGCGGCGGCAACTACTCGTTGCAGTGCCTCAACGTCCCCCCGCATGGCCCGCTGGACATGACCTTCATCGGCACCGAGGTCCCGGAATGGGCCGCCCGCGACCTGCGGGTCATGCCGCCCGGTCCCGCCTGGGGGATCGGCGGCTATTCCGAGGGCGGCTTCTGCGCCGCCAACATCGGGCTGCAAGACCACCAGCGGTTCGGCTTCGCGGCCATCATGAGCGGCTACTTCGCCCCCGGCGGCGGCCACCTGCCCGCCGGGGGGCGGCCGGGCGCGCCCCCCGTCTTCGTCAGCAACGTGTTCGCGGGGTACCCGAAGCTGGAAGCGCTCAACACGCCGCAGGACTACATCCAGCGTTTCCCGATCGGGCAGTACCCGCCGGGTATCTGGCTGGCGGTCGGCGGCAGCGACCGGGCCGACCTGCAGGCGGCGCAGGCCTTCCAGCAGTACGCCATGCTTCGCCTCACCACCGTGCCGCTCATAGTCGTCAACGGCGGCGGTCATCAGGCCGCGGTCTGGCGGGCCGCCATGCCGGCGCTGCTGAGGTGGATGACGCCCCAGCTCGCGGCGGCGGACCGGCGAGTTCAGATGCTCGCCGCCCGTCCCCGGGCAGCCGTGCCCCACAAGCACGCCGTGCCTCGCAAGGGCACCATCGCGCTGCCCACCGGGCAGCCGAGCCGGGCCTAGGCCGCGCAGCGATTTCCCACGTAACGTAACTCGGCTGACGCTGATTCGATACCATCACTCTTTGAGATCAATTGAAGACGGAGGGTGACTAGTGTTTGATCGTCATGCTCTTCAGCGGGCAACCCGGGCACCCCGCAGCGCGCGGTGCCTCGCGCCGCGCGTGCTGCTGGCGGTGTCCATCGCGATGTCCCTCGGGGCAGGCGCCGCCGGGCTGGCGGGCTGCACCGGCTCGGGATCGCCTGCGTCCGGCGGCAACGCGACCGGATCGAATGGCATCACGATGGGCGCGACCGGCATGTTCAGCGCCGGCAAGCTCCGCGGCGCCCTGCTGACCCGGGTCAACGGGGTCGCCGCCAAGGAAATGGCGCAGTCCGGCAGCTACTCCTCGCTGCCCCAGGTGCGGCAGGCGGCCAAGGCGATGGCCGCGCTCCTGGTCACCCCGAAGGGATGCGGGCAGCCCGCGTCGGTCGGCGGCACCGGGCTGGACGGGGCGCTCGGCAGCGCCCCCGCCGCGGTGGTGACTTTCCAGGTCGGGTCGAACGGCGTGTCGGAGGTCCTGGCGGCGCCGGCCGACTCGGACGCCGCCGCGGCGCTGAGCACCCACATCCGGGCCGGGTGCACCCGTTACCGCGCGACCACCAGCGGCAAGACCCAGCAGTACGCCGTCACGCAGTCGTGGGTGACCGGGATCGGCAAGCAGGCTCGCCTGCTCAGCGTCAGCGCGGCCGGGCAGCCCAGCAGCAACGGGTGGTCGCTGGTCTATCGCGGCGACGGCTTCATCGGCGCCATCACGGTCGTGGGGCCGAACGCGTCGGAGTCCGCCGTGCGCGAGCTCGGCCAGCAGGCCTACGCCTACGCCGCCAAGACCCTGCACATGTAGACACTGCCGCATGTAGCAGACTAGGAAGCATGACCGACGCATCGCCGCTCTTTCGTCCCGTTCTCGGCACGTTCCCGTCGTACCGGCCCGGCAAGGCCCCGGTTGCCCCGCCCGGGCAGGCGCAGGCGCACAAGCTGTCGTCGAACGAGTCGCCCTACGGGCCGCTGCCCTCGGTGGCCGAGGTCATCGCGGAGGCCGGGCGCGGCATCAACCGCTATCCCGACAACGGGGCCGAGGCGCTGACCGGCGCGCTCGCGGCGCGGTTCGCGGTACCCGCCGAGCACGTGGCGGTCGGGTGCGGATCGGTGGGCGTGCTTAAGCAACTCATCGAGGCGGTCGCCGAGCCCAGCGCCGAGGTCGTCTACGCGTGGCGGTCGTTCGAGGCCTACCCGCCACTGGCCGACCTGGCGGGAGCCACCTCCGTGCGGGTGCCGCTGCGGGACGAGGTGCACGACCTCGGCGCCATGGCGGCGGCGATCACCGCGCGCACCCGGCTCGTCTTGGTCTGCAACCCCAACAACCCGACCGGCACCGTGGTGGGCGCCCCCGAGCTGACCGAGTTCCTCGACCGGGTTCCCGGCGACTGCCTGGTGGTGCTCGACGAGGCCTACCGCGAGTACGTACGCGACGCCAGCACTCCCGATGGGATCGACCTGTACCGGGACCGGCCCAACGTCGCCGTGCTGCGCACCTTCTCCAAGGCGTACGGCCTGGCCGGGCTGCGCGTCGGCTTCCTGATCGGGCACCCGCCCGTCGCCGAGGCGGTCCGCAAGACCATGCTCCCGTTCACGGTCAGCTCGGTGGCGCAGGCGGCCGCGGTCGCCTCGCTGGCGGCGGAGCCGGAACTGCTGGAACGGGTGGAGCACACCGTGAAGGAGCGCGGCCGCGTCCGCGACGCGCTGCTCGCCGACGGCTGGGCCGTCCCGCCGACCGAGGCGAACTTCGTCTGGCTGCGCCTTGACGAGCACACCACCGCGTTCGCGGAGGCCTGCGACCGGCAAGGGATCGCCGTCCGCCCGTTCGCGGGCGAAGGCGCCCGCGTCTCCATCGGCACCCCCGAAGCCAACGACGCCTTCCTAGCCATCGCCCGCGCCTTCCCGCGCTAGTTCACGGTGGGCGCGGTCAGCGCCGCCTGCATTGGGCCCGGGCAAAGCGCGGCTCCCGGCCGGATCCTCATCCGCGAGGGCGAGCGCAGCACGGTGATGTTCCCGGCCCTGGCCAGGGAACGCGGTCGCATCTTACGCCGCGTTGTTGCCGACCTCGTGCTCCTCGGCGACGACGCTGCCGCCGACGGCGGCGAACCGCTGCGCGATGGTCGCGTGGCCGCGGTCGATGTAGTAGCCGTTGGAGATCACCGTCTCGCCCTCGGCGGCCAGGCCGGCGAGGATCAAGGACGCGCCGCCGCGCAGGTCGTGGGCGACGACCTCGCAGCCGCGCAGCGGCGACGGGCCGTGCACGATGGCGACGTTGTTGTCGATCTCGACCTTGGCGCCCATCTTGTTCAGCTCGGGGACCAGGCTGTAGCGGCCATTGAAGATCGTCTCGCGGATGTAGCTGGCCCCGTCGGCCATCGTCGCCACCGCCATGATGGGGGACTGCAAGTCGGTCGCGTAGCCGGGATACGGGCTGGTGACGACGTTGATCGGGCGCAGCGGCTTGTCCCGGCGGACCTGCACGACGGCGCCCTCGGAGCTGAACTCCACGCCCATCTGCTCCAGCTTCCAGCGCACCACGCCGAAGTGGTCCAGGTTGGCCCCGACGAGGCTCAGCTCACCGCCGGTGGCCGCCGCCGCCATGGCGAACACGCCCGCGTCGATCCGGTCCGCCATGACGGTGTGCTCGACCGCCGACAGCGAGCTGACGCCGCGGACGGTGATGAACCCGGTGCCGCCGCCGCTGATCTCGGCCCCCATCTTGGTGAGGAACGCGATGACGTCGAGGACCTCCGGCTCCTGGGCCGTGTTGTCGATGACCGTGGTCCCCGGCGCGAGCGACGCGGCCATGATCAGGTTCTCGGTCCCGGTGTGAGACGGGGTGTCCAGGTACAGGTGGGCGCCGTTCAGCCCGTCCGGCGCGCTGATCCGGATGACCGACTCGCCCTCATCGACGGTCGCGCCCAGCCGGGCGAAGCCGCGGTAGTGGAAGTCCAGGTTGCGCTGGCCGAGGTTGCATCCGCCGATGCCCTCGATGACCGCCTCGCCGAAGCGGTGCAGCAGCGCCGGCACGAACAGCACCGAGCCGCGGAAGCGCCGGGCGATCTCGGCGGGAAGGACCGGGCTGGTCAGCCGGGAGGCATCGACGACGAGCGTGCGCTCGGACTCGTGGAACTCCACGGAGGCGCCGATCGCCTGCGCGAGCTCGGCGGCCCGCCGCACGTCCTCGATCGGCGGGACGTTGCGCAGCACGGTCCGGCCCTTGGCCGCCAGCAGCGACGCCGCGATCATCTTGAGCGCCGCGTTCTTCGCACCCTGGACGAATACCGTCCCGTTCAGCGGCGTCCCGCCGTGTACGCGGTAGCGGATCTCGGTGCCCTTGGTCATGTGGATACAGCTCCTGTCCGAGGGGTAACGGCGAGAACGACAGGCGTGCCGCCCATGCAGCATGCCCAAAGCGAGCGCGTTGTCCAGTATGCCACTGACTGGAGGTTGCTCAGGTGAGCTGCGCGAGACGGTCGAAGACCGGCGTAAGGCGAGCGACGTAATCATCGGGGCGAAATGCCCGGTCAAGCGCGCTTTCATCGATCGTCATGTTGCGGTACTTACCCTGGGTAAGCAATGAATCACGGAAGGGGGTGCCGGTATCCCAGGTGTCCATGGCGGCCGCCTGCACCAGCGCGTATGCGTCCTCTCGCGACATCCCGCCTTTGACCAGCTCAAGGAGCACTGCCGAAGAGTAGAGGAGGCCCCCGGTGACGTCCAGGTTGGCGCGCATCCGCGCGGTGTCGACGACGAGGCCCTCGATCAGCCCGGTGGTCAGGTGCAGCAGGTAATCGGTGGCGATCGCCGCGTCGGGCAGCGCGATGCGCTCGACGCTGGAGTGTGAGATATCCCGTTCGTGCCACAGCGGGATCCCTTCCGTGACTGGAGTCACGTATGAGCGCACTACTCGCGCGAGGCCGCAGATCCGCTCGGAGCGGATGGGGTTCTTCTTGTGCGGCATCGCCGAGGAGCCCTTCTGGCCGGACCGGAAGGGCTCGGCCAGCTCGCGCACCTCGGTCCGCTGCCCGTGCCGGACCTCCAGGGCGATCGCCTCGCACACCGTGGCGAGCACGGCGAGCGCGCTGACCCATTCGGCGATGCCGTCCCTGATGACCACCTGCGTGGCGACGTCGGCCGGGCGCAGCCCCAGGGCGGGCATTACCTCGGCCTCAATGGCCGGGTCGATGTTCGAGTAGCTGCCCACCGGGCCGGACAGCGTGCCCACGGCGACCGCCTCCCGCGCCCGCCGGATCCGGTCCCGCGACCTGGCGGCGGCGAAGGCGAAGTCCGCGACCCGGTGCCCCCACACGTCCGGCTCGGCGTGGATGCCGTGCGTGCGGCCCGGCCGCAGTGTGTCCTGGTGCGCCAGCGCGTGGTTGCGCAGCACCGCGACCAGACGGCCGGCCTTCGCCAGCAGGATGTCGCTCGCCTCGACGAGCTGCACTGCCAGCGCCGTGTCGAGCAGGTCCGAGGATGTCATGCCGAAGTGGACGTAGGCCGCGGCCGAGCGCGGCTCGGTGTTGTCGGCCCAGGCGGTCAGGAACGCGATGACGTCGTGGTCGGTGACGGCTTCCACCGCGGCGACGGCCTCCGGGGTGGGCGGGGCGGCGGCGCGAACGGGTGCCACCGCCTCGGCGGGAACCGTTCCCGCCTTCGCGTGGGCCTCCAGGACGAGGACCTCGACCCGGCACCAGAGCTCGTACTTGTGCGCCTCGCTCCAGACCCGGCCCATCTCGGGCAGCGTGTACCTGTCGATCATCAGCAAACACCTGTGCTTCCCACAGTGCCTCCGGCGCCGCCTGAGAACACCAAGGCTCGCTCGGATCCCAGTCGCTTACTGAACAACGGTAACTGAGCGGCTCGCTCGGCAATATCACCGCGGTACCAGCCGCCCCGCATCGCGATCTTCGCCGCCACCTCGTAGGCGGCGGCGCGGGCGGTGGCGAGGTCGGGGCCGGAGCCGACCGCGTTCAGCACCCGGCCGCCCGCGGAGACCAGCTGCCCGGCGGCACCTGCCTCAGTAAGGCCGGCGGGACTGACGGAGGTGCCGGCGTGCAGCACGTAGGCGTCACTTCGTTGCGGATGATCGATGGTGATCTTGTCGCCCGTGGCCGGGGCGGCGGGGTAGCCCTCGGCGGCGATGACGACGGTGACCGCGGCACCGGGATGCCAGGCGAGCGCGGGCAGCCGGGCCAGGTCCCCGGTGGCGGCGGCGTGCAGCAGGCCGCCGAGCGGGGTGGCGAGCCGGTCCAGGACCACCTGGGCCTCCGGGTCCCCGAAGCGCGCGTTGAACTCCACCACCCGCACGCCCTTGCTGGTCAGGGCCAGGCCGGCGTACAGCAGCCCCGCGTACGGCGCGGACATGCCGCGCAGCGCGTCGAT
>JAICUO010000865.1 GCA_025935815.1 Streptosporangiaceae bacterium | reverse complement strand
CGCTCGGTGCCGAGCGCGACCTTTCCCACCGACGGGTGGGAGACATCGGGGGTATTCCCGCACAGCCACAGCGAATCCGCGCCGAACGCGGCGGCGGTCCGCACGATCGAGCCCAGGTTGAACGGCTGGCCGACCGAGTCAAGCAGGAGCGCCAGTCGCCCCTCGGTGCGCCGCCGCCAGTCCCGGTTGAGCCGCTTGACGTCGGTGGGGCGCAGCTGGCGGGGAGGCCCGCCCGCCGGGGTCGGGGTTGTCATTGAGGAGTCACCAGGGTTCGTTCGGCGCCGAGATCTTGATCTGCTGGCTGGTCGATGCGGAGCAGGCGGTACCCGCTGCGCCCGGCGACGCGAGTCGCGGGCCATCCCGAGCCCGTCAGCCAGGACTGGAGCGAGTCCGAGCCCAGGTTCTTGCCGACCACCAGGCAGGCGTGCCCGCCGGGCCGCAGCCGGGCCAGCCAGCCGCGGAGCATGTCGTGCAGCGCGGCCTTGCCGATCCGGATCGGCGGGTTGGACCAGATCGCGGCCAGTTCCCCGGGGACGCCGGGGTCATCCGGGGTGGCGGTGCGCACGTTGGCCAGGCCCGCGCGGGCCGCGTTGCGGGCGGTCAGGCCGAGCGCCCGCTCGTTCACGTCGATCGCCCACACGCGCGCCGCGGGCGATCGCCTCGCCAGCACGCAGGCCACCGGGCCGTAGCCGCAGCCGAGGTCGAGCAGGTCACCCTCGGCCGGGGGCGGCGGGGCCTCCTCCAGCAGCAGCCGGGTGCCGGGATCGAGGCGGCCGGGGGAGAACACCCCGGAGTCCGTCGCCAGCTCCAGGTACACGTCGGGCAGCACCACCCGGACCTGGCCGGGCCGGTGCGCGGCCGTCGGCTGGGCCGCGAAGTAGTGGGATGTCACGATCCCGCTGCCTTCCGGGGGGACGACTCCCCGTACCCCCCGCCAGGGGATGTCACGGGGGCCTGCGCCGCCGGCTGGCCGTTGCCGTCGGCGGCCAGCGCGGGGGCGATGTAGCGGCGGGTCATCCAGCGCTCCACCACGAACGTCAGCACCGGGATCGTGCCGGCCAGCAGCAAGATGATCACCTGCCAGCTCAGCAGGCGCATCCGCAGCTTCAGGGCGAGCAGGAAGGCCACGATCACGTAGCCGATGTACAAGAAGCCATGGACCTGGCCCACGTACTGATCAACGGCCGGGTGGCCGGCGGCGAACTGCAACGGGATGCCGGCGAAGAACAGCACGATGACCAGCACCCCGGTCACGAACGCCATCACCCGGTAGCGCAGCACCGCGGGCCTGATGCCCTTGCCCGTCACAGCAGCCCACATGTTGGCCTCTTGCCTCTTTCCTCAAGTCTTCGTCGCGGCGTAGTTCTCGCCGGCTAGCGGCCCTTGGCCTTGGCCTTGGCCTTCGTTTTGGCGTTCAGCCGGGCCAGGTAAGCGTTGTACTCCGCGAGCTCGGGGTCGGCCGCCAGCTCCGCGGCCGCGCGGGCCATTTGCGCGCGCCAGGTGCTGGCGAGCACCGGCTCGGCGCCGGCCGCCCCGGTCCACCGGGCATCGCCCGGAGGGCCGCCCGGCTGGTAGGCCCCGGCTTGTTCCAGCCCCAGCCCCGCGGGCAGCTGGACCGTGTCCGCGACGCCGGCCTCGGCCAGGTTGGGGTCAAGCCCCGCGCGGCGGATGCGGAACTCATCGCGGACCGTCTTGACCCAGAAGACGACGCCGAACCCGGCGAACAGCGGCCATTCGAACGTGTATGCCCAGCTCAGGGAGTTACCGTCCAGCGCGCGGTGAAACTGCCAGTCCCCCATCCAGGCCATCCCCCACACGCCGAGAATGGCCGTGACATGCCACAAGAGCCACCTGCGGGAGATCAGGAAGCGCCAGCCAGGCGCTGCTGGCCCGGACGGTCCTGGGGCGGGGGATTGCATACTACGTAGGGTAGTCCATTAGTGCGCGGCGAGGCCCGGCAGGCGGCGACGTACAGCTCGTAATGGCCGCCGTTGGCCGCGGTGGCGACGCTAGCGCATCGGCTCAGCGGGGCCGTTATGGGTCTGCTTCGGATGGTTCATGGGCGAAACAGGGGGGCTCGTGAAGCCGATGGCGGGGCACGGGCGCGCGGTGGCGTATGCCAAGGTGTTGGCATGCGCAAGTACGTGATTATGGGCATCCAGGGGAGCGGGAAGGGGACGCAGAGCCAGCTGCTAGCCGCTGACCTTGGCCTCGCGCACATCAGCGTGGGGGATATCTTCCGGTGGCAGGTGGCCAACCACACGCAGATGGGCGCCCAGGTCCGGCGGTGCCTGGCGGCCGGCGAACTGGTAGGCGACGACCTGGTGCAGACGGTGATCCAGCGGCGGCTGGCTGAGCATGACTGGAACTTCGGGTTTGTCATTGACGGCTTCCCGCGCACGGTCGCGCAGGCGGAGTTCTTCATGGAGAACTACGATGTTGACGCGGTGATTCACCTCGACATGCCAGACGATGAGGTCCGCGCGCGGGTGGCCAGCCGCCGCGCCGATGACGTCGAGGAGGCGCTCGCCGTCCGGCTGAGGGACTTCCATGAGCAGACCGAGCCGGCCATTGACGTGTTTCGCCGTAAGGAGTGCGTGATCACCGTGGACGCGACGCCAGCCCCGGAGGCCGTCCAGCAGCAGATCAGGGAGAAGCTCGGGCTTCCGGCGACGGGCGGTGCGGCGCCGGCGGCGGCGGGGGCGGGGGACCGGAAGGAGCGCAATGGACGCTGAGATCG
>JAICUO010000745.1 GCA_025935815.1 Streptosporangiaceae bacterium | reverse complement strand
TTCTGCGCCGCGGTGCCGTTGCATCCCCACACCTGCAACGGCGTGCCGTCGGCGGTGCTGCCGCCGGCGTCCAGGCACAGTCCCGTGTACGCGTTGTACAACTGCGAGCCCCGCGTCTGCCAGTGCTGGGACCGGTCCACGCCGCCGCAGTTCGCCAGCTGGACCCGGGTCCCGGCGGCGCCCGCCGGGCCGCCGCCGCTGCCGGCGGTCAGGCACTTGGTTCCCCCCATGATGGTGATCGCCCCGTAGCCCTGCGGCGTCCACGCCTGCCCGGGCGTGCCGTTACACGTCTGCAGCACGACCTGGGCGCCGTTGCCGCCACTGCCCGCGTCGACGCACTTGCCAGCCGGGCCGGTGATGCCGCCGAAGGCCCCGCTGCCGGGCATGCCGTCCAGGTTCTCGACCAGCCCGGGCACCTGCGCGGCGGTCAGGGTGAACGTCCCGTCCCCGCCCGACAACGCCACCGGTACCGCGGCCGGACCCGCCGAGGCCTGGTCTGAGGTGACCACCGCCAGGTCCGCCTTGCCGTCTCCGTTGAAGTCCCCGGCCACGTTCCAGCCCTGGTCATTACGCTGCGCTAGGAACCCCAGCGCCCGCCAGTCCGGCGGCGGGCTGCCGACGGCGTTGCTGGTCACCGTGAACGAGCCGTCGCCGGCCGAGAATGCCACCGGGATCGTCAGCACGCCCGCCGCGGCGTTCGCGCACCCCAGCGCGATGTCGGTCTTGCGGTCGCCGTTGAAGTCCGCCGCGTGGACGCACTGCGCCGTGTTGGCGTGGGCGGTCTCCCAGGTCGCCCCGGCCGCGAAGGCGGAGTTCGGCAGCCAGTCATTGACGACCCGGAAGCTCCCGTCCCCATTGGAGAGCGCCACCGGGACGCTCAGCCACCCCTGCCCGCCCACCATCGCGATGTCGGCCTTGCCGTCCCCGTTGAAGTCCCCGCTGAGCGCCTGAGCCCCGGGGGCCTGCGCCCAGCCGGCGAAGTCGGCCTGCGGCAGGTTGAGTACGTTGAAAGTGCCGTCCCCGTTGGAGAAGGCGACCGGGATCGTGTACCACCACGGGTTGCCAGGCGCGGGCAGCAACGCGATGTCAGTCTTGCCGTCCCCGTTGAAGTCACCCGTCAGCACCTGCACCCCCGGCACCTGCGCCCAGCTGGCAAAGTCCCACCGGTTCAAGTTGGTCACGGTGAAGCTGCCGTCCCCGTTGGAGAAGGCGACCGGGATGGTGTACCACCACGGGTTGCCAGGCGAGGGCAGCAACGCGATGTCAGTCTTGCCGTCCCCGTTGAAGTCACCCGTCAGCACCTGCACCCCCGGCACCTGCGCCCAGCTGGCAAAGTCCCACTGGTTGGAGTTGGTCACGGTGAAGCTGCCGTCTCCGTGCGACATCGCCACCGGGACCGTGTACCACCAGGGCATGCCCGGCCCGGGCAGCAGCGCGACGTCCGACTTGTGATCGCCGTTGAAGTCGCCGGTCACCACGTGTACTCCCGGGACCGAGGACCACCCGGCCCAGCTCGTGTCCGACAGTGCCCCCGGCGGGGTCGTGAACGACCCGTCCCCGGCCGAGACCGCCACCGGCAGCGAGGTGAAGAACGGCGACCCCGTGACCGCCAGGTCCGCCTTCCCGTCCCCGGTGAAATCGCCGGACAGCACCGCCACGCTCGTGCCTGCCCCGGCCGGCCTCGGCGTCGTCACGTCCGCCCGCGCCGGCCCCCGGGCCACCACGAACGTCACGCTGGCCGCCACCAGTACCACCGCCAGGGCCGGCACCATCAGGCGCCGCACCTTGCCACTGACCACGCCTGCTCCAACTCATCCCGGCACGCCAGCGTCATGGGGCGGCTCCGCGTCACAGCATCCGCGCCCTGCTGGAACGCCGCTGAAACGCCACTGAAGTGGACCTGCACGTCAATTGTTTACGGCGAACCCCGATGTCTCGTCTCAGGGAATCCCCCGCCACTCGGTATCCGCCGACGCGGCCATGCAGAGGCGGCCCCCGCCTGGCGGCGAGTCCCGCGATCCTCACTTCCAGGCGGGGGTCTTCGTTACCGCCTTGTGGTGGTGGGCTTCGAGGTAACGGCGAGTCATCAACAGGGCGGCGATCCCGTCGCCGACGGCGGAGCCGAGTTGCTTGGTCGACCCGGACCGCACATCCCCCGCCGCGAACACGCCACCCAGAGACGTCTCCATCGTGGGGCTGGTGACCAGGAACCCGCCCGCATCACGCTCCACATCCTCGCCGAGGAACCCGTTGTTGGGCTTCAACCCGATGAACACGAACGCGGCGGCGGCCGGGAAGCGGGAGACCTTCCCGCTATCACGGTCGCGAGCCACGACAGCCGCGAACCGGCCCCGCTCGCCCTCCAGCTCGACGATGTCCACGCCGGTGCGGATGTCGAACTGCGGGTCCGATCGCACCCGCTCCTGGAGCACGGGCGAAGCGCTGAGGTCGGAGCGAGCCAGCACCTTGACCTTCTTGGCGAACTCCGACAGGTGCAGGCCCTCCTCCAGGGCCGAGTTGCCACCGCCGATCACCACGACCTCGTCGGCGCCCTTGTAGAAGGGGCCGTCGCAGGTGGCACAGAAGTGGACGCCGGCTCCGATGAGGTCGTCCTCGCCGGGGACGTCCAGGCGCTTGTACGTCGAGCCGGTGGCCACGATCACGGCGTGGGAGGTGAGCTGCTGGCCGGACGACAGCGACGTAAGCAGGTCATCACCATCGCGCTCGACGGCGGTGACCGACACGGCGGAGACGAGCTCCACCCCGTACCGGCGGGCCTGGGCCACGAACCGCTCGGCCAGCTCGCCGCCGGAGACGCCATCGGGGACCCCCGGGTAGTTGTCGATCTTGTCGGTGATCCCGGCCTGGCCGCCCATGCTGCCGGCGTCCACGACGATCGCGTCGATGCCCTCGCGGGCGGCGTAGATGGCGGCCGCCAGCCCGGCCGGGCCGCCGCCGACGATGACCAGATCGTAGGCGGAGCGGTCGGCTTCGAGGGTCAGGCCGATGCGGCGGGCGAGCGCCTCATCGCTCGGGTTCACCTCGTGCGAGCCGTCCGGGTAGATCACCGTGGGGATGACCTGCCCGCCGTCTTGCAGTTCCTTGAGCCGCTCGACCGCCTGCGGGTCGTCATCAATGTTGACGAAGGTGTACCGGACCCGGTGCGCGGCCAGGAACTTCTTAACTCGCCGGCAGTGCGGGCACCACGGGGCCCCGAACACAGTCATGTCCTGCTCGCCCGCAGCGTTCATCGCACTCACCCCAGCACCCGCATTCCCGGCCGTCCCCCGCTTCGGAGACTGCGAGCATGCTAACGCAGCCCGAACGACCGCCACCGCCAGCCGCAAGCCGCAAGCATCCGGCGGGGTGCACGTCGACCACGTCGATGTCGATGCGGTCGAGCGTGCGGCTCCGGTAAACGGGCTCTCGGCAGCGCTGGACGAGGGTCTCGAATGCGGTGACGTCCCCTTCCCGGGCCCGCACGACGGGTCAACCTCCGCATCATGTGACGCAGTTCACATCTGGCTTACCCGTGACGTTCAGTGGTGATTGCGCGTCTTACGGTAACGAGACAGGCATCGACGTACGGGGGGCTGAGACGGTGACCACACCTGAAACGGA
>JAICUO010000925.1 GCA_025935815.1 Streptosporangiaceae bacterium | reverse complement strand
TTCCGGCGTGACCTGTACTGCTCGCTGGGGTTGCGCCGCGATGCCCTGTTCGAGGCGTGCGACGCGCTGGCGTGCCGGCCGGAGCGGGTGCACATGCTGGCGGAGTTGTGCCTGGAAGCGGAGTGCCGCCGGGGCCACGGACCTGAGTTTGGTCATTTCCTTAGTGCCTGAGATCTGCCATGTTCTCGGCTTGTCGATGATAGTCCAGCGGCGACGGAGGCAGACGACTGCACCTGAGCCTGGTAGCGAGAATACGACCAAGGACGACTTGCCGACTGTGCCCGTGATCGTTCGTCATGCGACGAGAGCCGCCAGGCGGCGCTCCGCGCAGCCCCGGCCCGCACCCGGGTCAACGGCGTGCACGCAGGCCGCGGCAGGGCTGGCCAGAAGAACGACAGCGTGCTGGCCAGCCAGGCCAGGGCGGCCCGGCTGCGCCTCACCCGGAAGCACGAGATTCCCCTCGGTTCCTGATGCCGTCGAGGATCTCCTGCTGTTCAGGGCCGATGGCGGCCGGGAAGGCCTGGACGGCGCCGTTGACCGCGATGGTCGCCGAGCGCAGCGGGCGGAGCTGGCGGATGACGTTGCGGATGGCCAGGCCGGTGCGGTCCTGGGTCTCGCGGGCGACGGCCAGGGCGGTGAACACGATGGTCAGGTGCGCCTCGATCGCATCCCGCTTGCGGACGAACATGGGCCGGGCGGCCAGGTCGGCCTTGCTCATCCTGAATGACTGCTCCACGTGCCACAGGTCGTGGTAGCGGCTGATGACCTCGCCGGGAGGCATCACGGAGACGGGGAGGTTGGTGACGTAGCCTTTCAGCCCGGCCAGCTTCCTGGCGCGGGCGAGGGCCTTCTCGTCCAGGGCGGGGTTCCCGTCCGCGTTCTTGACGAACCGGGGCGTGCGGGCAGACTTCGCGCCGCTGATGACGTCGCGGGCCCGGTTCTCCTGCGCGGTGAGGGTCCGGTTGTCCCGGGCGAAGCGTTTCGCGGAGAACGACCAGACCGCCCGCCAGGACTTCGGGTGCTCCTTCCGGTCCCAGGCCGGCTCGGCCCGCCGGGCCGGGTCATTGTCGCGGTTCTTGCCCTTCTTCGGGGTCAGGGTGTCGATGACCTGCCCGTCGGTGAACGCGTCGCCGTGCCAGCGGAAGTGCGACTCCAGGTCCACGGGGGCCTTGGTGACCCGGGAGCCGACGATGAACCCCAGCCCCGCCTCGTCGATGTCGTCCAGGTTGCCGGCCGACAGCATGCCGGCGTCGGCGACTACGACCACGGCCTCGATCCCGTGCCGGGCCTGGAACTGCCGGATGACCGGCAGGATCGTGTGCTTCTCGGCCTTGTTCCCCTCGTAGCAGCCGATCTCCAGGGGAAAGCCGTGCCGGTCCGCCAGCAGCCCGACCACGACCTGCGGGTCGACCCGCCGCTCCTTGGAATAGCCGACCTTGCGCAGGGCGTCCTCATGCTCGGCCTCGAAGTACAAGGTCGTCACGTCGTAGAGCACGAGGGAGACATCGCCGCTGGCCCGAGCATGCGCGAAGCACAGCTCCGCGATCGTGTCCCGGTAGCCCCGGTCCGCGCAGCGGGCCAGGGTGCGGCGCATGGTCTTGTCGCTGGCCGCTTTGCGGCCCAGGTCGGCCAGGACCCTTCCGGTGTCCAGGATCGAGGTCGGCTCGACGACCCGGGCCAGGACCAGGTCCCGGAACACCTCATCGCCCAGGGCGCCGAACCCCAGGTCCCTGAAGACACCGTCCAGCGCCTGGAACAGCACCCGCGAGTCAGTCGACACCACCCGCGCCGGCCCCGCCACGGGGACCTCACCTGTGGGTCCTGCGTCGAACAGCGTCGGCGCGACCGCCAGCGTCACGAGCCGGGCCTGCGGCACGGCAGGCTCGATGCCCAGGTCGAAGGCCCCCTGGGCCGGATCGGCCAGCATCTCCCGCGCCCGCTCCAGCAAGATCCCCAGCTCGGCCTCGGTGTGCGCCGATCCCACGTGCGCCACGATCTTCCGCCGCCCGCCGTCGTACTCGGCGATCTGCACGGCCGTCGCCCCCGATGCCGTCCGTACCCGCCGAATCCACGCCACAGCACCGAGCCTAGGGCACCAATTAGTGCCTGAAACCGGCCTTCACTGAGAACATCGGCCCAGGTCAGGAACTCGGGGTCACAGCTAACGAGGTGAGGTGACCAAACTCAGGACGGAGGCGTCTACGATGCCCTGAACTGCGGCGAAGTCCGGATCGCCCGCCTGCGCAGGGCGGTTTCCGGGATCCCGCCGCGCCGGTGGGACGACGGGCGGATCCGGCTGGCCTGCGAT
>JAICUO010000225.1 GCA_025935815.1 Streptosporangiaceae bacterium | reverse complement strand
CCTGGTCCGGGCGACGGACGAGGCGGACGCGCGGCGGCGAATCGCGCGGACTTCGGCGCGCTATGAACTCGGCACGCCGCCACCGGACCGCGTCGTGCCACTGCCCGGCGACCTCGCCGAGCCCTGGCTGGGACTTTCCGACGTGGCCTTCCGTGACCTCGCGCGCGGTATCGACATCATCTACCACGCCGGCGCGCTAGTGAACTTCATCTACCCCTACCAGGAGCTGCGCGCCGCCAACGTGGCGGGCACTCGCGAGGTGGTCCGCCTGGCCGGGCTGTACCGCGGCATCCCGGTGCACTACGTGTCCACCACCGCGGTGCTCGCGGGCCTGGGCGTGGCGGGCGTGCGCGAGGTAACCGAGGAGACCGCGCTCGCGTGGCCCGAGCGGTTGCGCATGGGTTACGTCGAGACCAAGTACGTGGCCGAGGAACTGGTGCGCGCCGCCGGGCGAGCGGGCCTGCCGGTCGCGATCTATCGCCCCCTGGACATCGTCGGCAGCGTGGCGGCGGGCATGTGGAGCACCTCGACCGAGATGGCCGCCATGATCAGGTTCATTACCGATACCGGGCTCGCCCCGGACGTCGACCTGCCGCTCGACTTCGTGCCGGCCGACGTGTGCGCGGCCACCATCCGCCACATCTCGGTCAGCCGGGAGGCGACCGGCCGCACCTACCATCTCGCCAGTCCCAAGCAGGCGCCGCTCAGCTCACTGGTCGACCGGCTCCGCGACCAGGGGTACCCGGTCTCGCGGATTCCGTTCGCGGACTGGGTGCGTGAGCTCGCGCGCGAGGCCGCCCGCGATCCGTCCCACCCGATGGCGGCGTTCTTGCCGCTGTTCGTGGACCGGGACAGCTCATCGGGCCTCACGGTGGCCGAGATGTACCTGGAGCACGTCTTCCCCGCCTACAGCCGGACGAACACCGAGCAAGCGCTGCGGGGCACCGATATCGCCTTCCCGCCCGTCAATGGCCAGCTCATCGACCGCAACCTCGGCCGGCTCATGGAAACGGGATACCTGCCCGCCCCGCCGGGGCACTCCGTCCGGCCGCCGGAGGAACGCTGGCCAGCCGATGCCGGCTAGCCGCTACCCGGACTGGGAGTCGTTCAAGGTCCCGGTCGCCCCCGATGCCTGCGGTCCCCGCGACGGGCCGGTGGCGGTGGGCGCGGACCTGAGCCCGGCGAGCGTGCTGGGCGCGTACCGGCGCGGCATCATCCCGATTCCCGCCGCCGGCGAGTACTTCCGCACCCTGAACGAGGTCCGGTACGAGGAGGAGGTCGCCACGGGGGCCATCGCGGTCGTCGGCGGCGAGCGCGGCGATCCGTACTGGGCGGCCTGGTGGTCTCCCGATCCCCGCCTCGTCATCGCCGCTGATGACCTTCACCTCGGGCGCAACGTCAGGAAGCGGCTGCGTCACGACGCGCTGCGCACCACCGCCGACGCCGCGTTCCGTGAGGTCACCGAGGCGTGCCGCGCCGGCCGGGAGCCCCGCTGGCTGACCGACGCGCTGCTGGAGACGCTGGCCGAACTGCACCGTCAGGGGTGGGCGCACAGCATTGAGGTGTGGCTCGGCGATGACCTGGCCGGCGGCGCGATGGGCGTCGGCATCGGCGGCGTGCTGAGCGGCGACTCGCTGTTCGGCCGGCATCCGGGCGCCGCCGCGATCGCCGTCGCCGACATGTCCGCCCGGCTGACCGCGGCCGGCGGCGTCTTCATCGACGCGCAGTGGGATACCCCGTTCCTGCGCTCGCTCGGCGCCCGGCCGGTGCCCCGCGACCGCTACCTGGAACTGCTCGGCGAGCAGGCGGGCCCCGTACCGCTGCCCGCCGACTCCCTGCCCGCCGAGCGACTGCTCGGCCTGCCGCACTAAAGGCACGGCCAATAGCGCCTCGGCAGGCTAGCTGAATCGTATATGTTTGGGTTTTCCGGTGCCACTGTACCGGAAAACCCAAACATATACGCGATTTCTGGCTAACGAGCAGTGGCGCCAACGAACTGCCGTGGCCTGCTACTCGTCTTCCGCCTCGAGGAATTCTTCGACGGCGAGCGCCATTGTGATGTCCCCGGGCTGCAGCCCTTCGGCTTCGCCAGGTGGACTGCTGGGGTTTATCTTCACGAACTTGGGGACTTGGGGCTCGGTCCAGACGACCTGCCGCCGGCGATTGACCCACCGCCTGATCCTGACCATGCCCAGCCCACTACCCGCAAATCCGGGATTAATATCATCGCGTCGGAATGCCGCGGGCGCTACCGTCGGCGCTGCGGCTGGAAGAGGCTCCCGGGGGCTGGCTCCGCCTGCGCCGGCATGCGCCCGGCCGCGTGGCGCCCCCGCTTGGGGGTCTCGTCGTCGGCGATGGCGAGGGCGGCGAACATGGCGGCCGTCAGCCCGAACATCAGGTGCGCGACCGCCATGATCCAGTCGGTGTATCCCTCGGCGGCCTCCTCGTCGAGCCGGTACCACACGCCCCACTGCATGATCGGCCACACGACCGCCACCAGCAGGATCCCGCCCGCGATGACCAGCGAGCGCGCGCCGGGCAGCCTCAGGGCGAGCAAGGCGATCAGGGTGCCGAAGAAACTGGCCACCGCCATGTGAATGCCCAGCCCGATGATGAGGGCGGGCGCGTTAAAGGTGCCGTTAAGCGGCGCCTCCCGGTAGAAGGTGTTGGCGATCAGGTTCATCGGCTTCCAGAACCCAGATCCCGTCGCGGCCATGGCGGCCATCGACCACAGCGCCATGACCAGGCCGGCGGCCATGCCGCCGGGTACTCCGATTCGCAATGCTCGCATCATTTGGGGGCCTCCCCGCCCTCATGCTGCGGACGTGGCGGCGACCCGGCGTACGCGGCCGCGCGGCGATCGAACGGCCCTGCCCAGCGCGCCTTGTCCAGCTGTCAAAAAATGTGTACGAGAGAGGAGAAGCGCTGGATTGCCGGACACGCGGATTCGGAACGTGTTTCGTCGCGCCGCCCGGGATATTCGCCAGCGTCCCGGGAAGTACATGCCCCGATGTCGTCAATTGAGCAGTTTTCCCTGGACAAGGGCCGCGCCGGGGACCCGGGCAGCGGGGGCCGGGGCGCCGGGCAACGGGCTAAGCCCACGGGCCACACTGCAGCCGTGAGAAACATCATTCTCTCCGGCATCCGGCGTCCCGCTGGGCGGCCCGGCGGCCGACAGGTCTCGGCGCACGTGAACCAGGCGACCGGCCCGGCCGTTAACGCAAGTAAGCCGGTAACCCGCGTTCCCGCTGGTCACCGGCTACAGGGGTCCGGGGGAATCCCCCGGGAAAGCGACGAGGCGACCCCGGCACCGACAGGGTGCAGGAGCCGCCAGGAGGCTCGTGTGGGCGAGGAGGGATTTGAACCCTCACACCGGTGAAATATCCCCGATTAGGAACATGAACCCGAAAACCAGTGAGAAATCCCCGGATTGGGGATCTCATGCGTCTACCATAGCGGGCGCCCCGCGGCCCGCGTCAAGCGAGTTCGGCCGTTTGTGGCCTCCGGGAGCCGCGGCTCAGGTACCCGAGGTTCGCCAGGGCGCGAGGTGGCCGACTGAGCCTTGCGTGGAGACCCGGCCAGCACTCTGATTTGACGACCTGCTGGGCCTGCAGGGCGGTGTCCCAGAAGGCGAAGATCTCGGTGACCTGGTCGCCGTCCCACTTGACGGCCTGGCCGAACTCAAGGTCGAACGCTTTTCCTGGGCCGGTTCACGGCCGGGCTGGCCGTGGCGGTGCGTGCGCCCTTTCAGGGTTCGCGGCTGTCGCGTGCCGCGTGCGGGGCTAGGCCGTGAGGTAGCCGCCGTGCTCGATGTCGGTGAGGAGGCCGGGGTGCTCGGGCTTCCAGTCGAGCAGTGCCTTGGTGCGCTCGTTCGAGCTGGGGTTGTCGAGGCCGGCGAACGGCGCGAGGTAACCGAAGTGAGCACCGGCGCCCTCGGCGGCAACAGCCGTGACGGGCAGGCCGAGCCCGGCACCGATGGCCTCGGCGATCTGCCGGAAGGGCACGCCCTCGTCACCGACACCGTGGAGCCTCGCGCCGGCAGGCGCACTCTCCAAGGCGAGGCGGAACAGGCGGGCGGCGTCGAGACGGTGCACGCCGGTCCACCGGTTGGCGCCGTCGCCGATGTAGGCGGAGGTGCCCTTCTGGCGAGCGAGGGCGATCAGGGCGGGGATGAACCCGTTGTGGTCGGCCTGCCCGTCGTGGACCGACAGCGACAGGCGGGCGATGGAGACGCGCACTCCACGGCCGGCGAGCGCGAGTGCCGCCTCCTCGCCGGCCACGCGCGGGCCCCAGTTCGCCAGGTCCTCCTCGGTCGCGGCGCGGCCGGGAACGCCCACCAGGCCGGTCCCTGAGGTGATGACGAGGGGCTTGCCCGTGCCCTCAAGGCCAGCGCCTAGAGCACTGATGGCCGCCACGTCCGCCTGGCAGGCGGCGGCGAAATCGGTAGTCGGCGAGACGTTGGTGAAGGCGGCGTGGATCACGCCGTCGGCCGAGGCGGCGCCGGCCCGCAGGGCGGCGAGGTCGTCGAGCGAGCCGCGCGCAACGGCGGCACCTGCCGCGATCAGCGCCTCCGACGAGGCATCCGAGCGGGCCAGGCCGGTGACCTGATGCCCGGCAGCGATGAGCTCACTGACGATGGCAGAGCCGATGTATCCGGTCGCGCCGGTAATGAGTACGCGCATGGTGGAGCTCCTTGAGATGGAAATGGCTGATCCGTGTCCGATGCCCCGGGACATTGGCGCCCGAAGAGCACCAGCCGAGCGCGCCGCGAGCACGGCCGGGCGGGCTGGCGGCGGACCGCTGCGCTCAATCGCCGCGGCGAGGACCGCGGCCACCCCGGTGCCCGGCGGAAACGTCATCTCAGTACCCGTCCTTATCCCGCGCCGGGCGGCGGAAGCAACTCGGTCTTGTACTGGGGCGCGAGCGCCTTCGCCGTGGCGATGAAGGCCGCCTGCGCGTCGGCGCCGAGCGGCGGTGGCGCCTGCGTCCGGGTCGCGACGGGCTGGCCGACCAGGGTGAAGAACTCCTCCTGCCCCGAGGGCGCGCACATGCACAGCAACCGCGACGGCCTATCTGCGGCGTTGGTGAACGCGTGCGGGGCGTTGGCCGGTACGTTGATGGTCTGGCCGGCCCGGGCGACGAGCGTCTCGCCGCGGAAGGTTACCCGGACTTCACCGTCAAGTACGGTGAACATCTCCTCGAAGTCGTGCCGGTGCGGCGGCGGCCCGCCGCCCGGGGGCACGTGCATGTCGATGAGCGTGTACTTCCCGGCGGTGTCCTCGCCTGTGACGAGGATCGTGTAAGTGTCGCCAGCGAGCCCGATGTGCGGCAGGCCCTGGTCGCGGTCCGGTCGCGCGACGGTGAGCTGGCGGGACAGGTCATCGGGCGGGACGGGCGCGGGCTGACTGGGCATGCTGTCTCCTCACGGATTGACGCTGTGGCCTGGCGAGCGAGCTGACGCGCGCGACGGGGTCACAGGGGAAAGAGCGTCCAGGCCCTGGCCCGGGCCTGGCGCTGCGGCGCAAGATGGCACCGCCGGCGAGCAGCGCCGGGGCGGGATCGTTGTCACCAGCGGAGGCCCTCGGGGCGAAGCCAGGAGCAAGATCCATCGCACGGAACCTGGGCATGAAAACTCCGCGGTGTCTCGGCATCGCTCGCAGTTAGCGAGCGCCATGACCACCGAGGTCCGGAGCGATGACCTCAGCCTAACACGGCCCAGGTCACGGCTACTGCCGCGACCCCTTAAGCTGGGGCGTCGGCCGATGGTCAAGGGCCGGACGGCCACGAGGCGGGCAACGGCCTGCTCGGGTTTGGTCAGGCTTTGCCAGCATGACTGGGTCGCAAGGGCTGATGGGCAAGCCTCAGTCGTCAAGTGGGCGGCGGCCCCTGGCTCGGTATCAGGCCATGGCCATTGGCCCCGGCGCCGTCCAGGATGGCGACTTCCCGCCCGGCCGCGTCGCACACAGAATTCCCCACGAGTCTGGGTCCGCGCTGACGTGCGCCACAAAAGCCTGCCCGCCGCCTGGACCGCTACCTAATGCCGCCGTTCTGCTGATCTGGAGGCCTCCGGGAGGTCATCCCATTCCCGCACGTACGAACGGTAGAGGCCGGTCACCTCGGTCGGGGTTTAGCGGGGGTCATGTCCAGAAGCTCCGGGTAGCAGGCGAAGATAGGGTCATGGGTTCCGTGCCGGACCGCCCGGCAGCAGAAAGGCCGCAGGAATGGCTCGCGCTGCCTGGCGGCCGGATCCGGCCGGTCGTCTCGGTTCCGGGCGATGACGGCGTTACCGAGTTGCTAGCGCACGCCGCCTGGCTGGCCCGGCTGCAGCCCGCCTGCCGCTGCGGCAGGCCTCGCCTGGGCTCCGGCCGGACCTGCGGAAGCGCGGAGTGCGTTGCCGGGCTGCACGAGCAAGATGCTGGCAGGCAGCCCGATGAACCGGCAGGAGACCGAGGGCTGCGTCGTCAGGCTGGTCCCCCACAGCATCGGGCATGACTGAACCGGCCATCGGAACCTCGTCCCGATCTGCTCTATCAGCGCCGGCGACGGGATCGGCTTGCCCAGGTACCGCGTTATGAATGCCACCACCTGACCGCTGGACTGCAAGGATCTCGGCGGTCAGAGGCGGAGCCTCACGGGTACTGGCGGCAGCCTCGTGGCATCCGCGTGGATGAGGTCGGGGGCGCTGCGGCCGGCCGGTGATGGGGTTTCGCCTTCACGGCTGCCCGGGCTGCCCGATCGCGGGGGAATGAGAAGATCGTCGGGTGGTACCTGAGGACATTCGTGACTTCTTCCTGGGCAGCGCCGGCGTGGCCGGCGCGCTCATCGGGCTGCTGTTCGTAGCCATCTCGGTCTCCGCGAAGCGGCTCGCCCAGGAGGGAACCGCGGCGCGGCTGAACCGCGTCCGCGCGTCGGCGGCGCTCACGGCTTCACGAACGCGCTGGTGGTGTCGCTGTTCGCGCTGATCCCCGGCCAGAAAGGTCGCGCTGACTGCGGTGACCGTGGCAGGCATCGGGCTTATATTCGTCATGGCGTCGCTGCTGTCACTGTCTCGCCCGGGCCAGCTTCGTATGGGCATCGTGCGTGACGCGGTGTTCCTGCTCGGGCTGTTCGCCGTGTTCGTCATCCAGCTGATCGCGGGAGCGGAGGTGGCCGTGCATCCGGGCGACTCCGGTGGCGTGAACACGATCGCCATCCTCGTGGTGATCTGCTTCACGATCGGGGTGGCCCGCGCCTGGGAGCTGATCGGCGGGCCCTCGATCAGGCTCACGCACGAGGTCAGGGCGCTCGTGAGGAACCGTGAGCGCGACGTTGGATCACCTGAGGGATAGCCAGCCGCCGTTCAGTGGCCTTCTAGCAGGACCGGGGGCGGAGAACCCGGCGGCGGGACACGAACGCTCGCGCCGGCGTTCGGCGCGACATGAGGACCTGCTGAGAGGGCGGGAATTATGACCGGCTCCCGCCTGCGCAAGCCCCCCGGGGACGACCAGTCCTGAACCCTGCCCAGCAGCGGGATTAGCGTGCTACTGCACATGAGGGCCAAAGGAAGCGCAACATCAAAAATAGCTCCGGACTCCCGGTAATTCGCTCCCGCGCGATATCCGCGGACACGGTTGTTTGAGACTGGTTTTCATGTGCATAAGGGCTGGCCCGCAAGAAGGCGAGAACTCCAGGAAGGGTATTCAGCCGCGGGTCCGCGGCTGGCCGGCACGAGGCACGCGCCAATTTTCTGCGGAGTAATTCAGTCGGCCGACGATGGGAGGCCGACGTGCCAGCGCAGCAGGGCGGCGGGGAGATGTTCAGGCGCAGCCGGCGGAGCTGGCAGCCGGATAGCAGCCGGGCCAGCGCCTCCAGGATCGCCCAGTCGGCGCGGGACAGCCTCGGGTTCTTGACCTAGCGCTGGAGCACGGTGACCTAGTGGCGCAGGATGAGGATCTCGGCGCGGTCGGAGCGGGCGAGCATGGCGAGCATGGCGAGCACGCGCAGCACCGCTAGGTGGCGAATTGGCCGTGTCGCCACGAGTACTGACAGTGCTCGACCGTGAGGCCCCCGCATAGCCAGATATCTCATCTGACTGCCCTCATCGAGGGTAAGAGACCAGGTCAGCGACTGCGACAGGTTATCGGCAAGGGGACTCCCCGGGGCATCCGAACCAGAAGGTAAGGGTCCGCGCGGATAGCGGGTAATCGGCCTGGGTGATGGCGTTTGCGGTTTCCGGCTCTTTCCGCCGTCGGGCGTCGAGGCTTGACTGAAAGGCGACAAGCCAAACGGCAAGGTATCGCGAAGCCACGGCAAGGCCAGTCCCCGGCCACCATCCGGCACCAAGCCGGCCATCAGCTTCATCGCAGTACAGGAGTCCGGTTATGGGTATCATCGCGTGGATCGTTCTCGGCGTGGGCGCGGGCCTGCTCGCCAACATGCTGATCCCCGGCAGGAGATCGCAGGGCCTGCTCATCACCTGTGTGATCGGCGTCGCGGGCGCGCTGCTGGGCGGCTGGCTGGCCACGAAGTTGTTCCACGTGGTCACCCTGCGCGGGTTCTTCAACATCTCCACCTGGCTCACCGCCATCGTTGGCGCCGCGATCCTGCTCGCGGTTTATCACCTGGTCACCAGCCGTGGCAGCGGCGGCCGCGCCCGGGGTGGCCGCAGTGGCCGCAGTGGCCGCGGCCGGTCACGCCGGTGGGCGCACCGGTGAACGGGCAGGCCCCGCCTGCAGCCGGACGGGTCCTGGGCACCGGCACGTGCATCGCGCTGATCGCGATCGGCGCGATCTTGCGGTTCGCGCTGTCGGCGAGCTCTCCCCACGGCCTGAACGTGCACGTAGTGGGCGTCATCGTGATCGGGGCAGGCGTGCTCGGCCTGCTGCTGTCACTGCTGGCATGGGGGCCGCTGAAACCCGGCCCGGCGCCGCCCGGGCGCCCCGGCGGCGCCGGCGGCTCCGGCCGGTCCGGCGGCCGCCAGTGCGCAGCGCCGCTTCTACCCGGACGAGCGGTCGCGATGAGATCACCGGACGGCCCGCGCCGGTGGGCCGCGGCAGCAAGCACCGGGAGGTGGGCGCCATGATCGTCCTCGGGCCGCTGCTCCTGCTCACCGCCGGTGGCCTTGCCGTCTTCGGGATCACCACTCGCGACCGTGTTCATCCCCCGGCCCGGTTTGGCCAGCCGGGCCGCCACCTGGCCGGCCCGGGGAGCCGGCTGTTCTTCTTCGGACTCGTCCTCGCCGCAGCGGCCCTGTCCGGGCTGGCCGGGATGGTCACCAGGGTCAGGCGGCTCCCGGCCTCCCGGCCGCCGCCGCGGGCATCCCCCTGACACCACAGGCCGCAAGTCATAACGAGGAAAGCAGGTAACTTGATGTCAACCGGGATCATCGTGGGCATCGTCGTGGCTGTCTTCGTCATCGGGGCGGCGGTGCTGGCCGGGATGGTGGTGTTGCGCCGCCGCCGGCTCCAGCAGCGCTTCGGCCCGGAATACGGCCGGCTGGTTGGTGAGCGCGACAGCAGGCGCGAGGCGGAAGCCGAGCTGACCGAGCGCGAGCGCAGAGTCGAGGAACTTGACATCCAGCCGCTCACCGATCCGGCGCGGGCAAAGTACGCCGGGCGGTGGGCGAGCATCCAGGAGCAGTTCGTCGACGCCCCGGCGGAGGCTGTCTCCGGGGCGCGATTGCTCGTCGCTGCCGTCATGACCGAACGCGGCTACCCGGCCGGAAATGATGATCAGGTCCTTGCCGACTTGTCGGTCTGGCACTCCGGCACCCTTGACCGCTACCGGGCGGCCGAGGAGATCAGCCGCAGGGCCGCTGCGGGCGCCGTCTCCACCGAGGAACTGCGGCGGGCCATGGTCGATTACCGTGCCCTGTTGGGTGACCTTGTCGGCGAGCCCGGGGATGCGGGATCCGGGTCGGCGGCCGTCGCCGTCGGCACGAGCGAACCGTTCACTGAATCTGACAAGAAAGAGATGACGGCATGACCTCACCAAGCCAGACGTCAGTAGATCACCACCCGGCAGCTGATCACCAGCCGGCAGTAGCCGGGGACAACGCGGACATGCTCGACCGCAGCCCCGAGTTGGTCGCGCAGATGCTGGCAGAAGACCCTCAGCCAGCTGCCCCGGCAGAGGGCTGGGACCCGGCCGCGACCGCGGTGGGCAGCCCTGCGGACGAACCGGACGCCACCGGCCGAGGGGACGCTGAGCGATCCATGACCGCGGTAGTGCCCCACACGGAGCCTGAGCCCTCTGCCGTCAGCGCCACCGCGAGCCCGAGCATGCACTGGCACGAGATCCAGGCGATGTTCGTCGATGATCCGCGCTCCTCCGCCGAAATGGCGGCCAGTCTCGTCGACGACAGCATCCAAGCGCTCGTCGCGTACGTCAAAGAGCAGCAGGATTCGCTGCACGCCAGCTGGCATGGTCAAGACGCGGGAACCGAGGAACTGCGCACTGCCGTCCAGCATTACCGTGCGTTCGGGACCCGTCTCTCAGATTTCCCCCGTGAAACCTGAGCCCGGGCTCCCGCCCGGCTGCCCGGCAACGAAGGAGGCCCGTGCTTGCCGTGGACCTCAGTATCCGTGACGTCAACGGCCGGGCAGTCGTCGCCTCTCATCGCGGCCGCAGCTTCCCACGTAGTTGAGCGGGCCGGCGAGAATCGTCACGGTGATCGTGCTCGCCCGGGAGCAGTCCGGGTCAGAATTGCCGTAGTAATGGCGCTGGCCGCCGGCGATGGCGCCGATGATCAGCCAGATGTTGAGGAGCACCGGTGCGATACGCATGACTGCCTCCGACAGCATGTTCACTGGCGGCTGTGCGGGCAGCGCGGATACCGTGATCCGCGCATGCCAGCGACGGCGCCCGGCTGATCGGTTTCAGCCGGCTGGTTCACATGCCAGTGAAGGCCATCCGCGAGCCGACGGACACGAGCAATCCGGGCAAGGCTCATCACCAGGGCCGATCACCCCAGTCGCGGCGCCCACCGCCGCCGTCTCCCCCTGGCCCCCGGCGCTCCCTGGGGACGGAGGACCGCTTACGTGGAATGCCGGTCGACGTAAGCCGGCGTTCGGCAGCCCGGCGCCATCAGGAGCGCGGCTGCGCCCGGGGCCGGCGCTGTCCCGCCGCACGCTGCTGGACGGCGGCTGGTGGCCGCGATCAGCCGGCCCGGCGGCGGAGATGCCCGGGCTGATCCGCGCCATCGATGAGGCTACAAGCCGGGTGT
>JAICUO010000216.1 GCA_025935815.1 Streptosporangiaceae bacterium | reverse complement strand
GCCGCCGTCCGTGACGACGAACCATTCCCCCTTGGATTCCTTCACGTACCTGGCCCTGACGATGTACGTGCCGCAGCGGCCGACCAGGTAACGGCCGAGTTCCATGATCACCTGGCAGCGCGGATGACGCTGCCGGAACGCGTCGACGGGGGCGTTGACGCCGCTGGTGACCTGGTCGATGTTGAGATCCTTCTCGTTGTCGAAGTACGCGATGCCGAGCCCGCCGCCGATGTCGACTGTTTCCAACGGGAAGTCCAGCGCCTTCTCGAGTTCCTCCGCGGCCGCGAGGATGGCGGTGGTGTTCTGTGCGATGGCCGCCGGGTCGAGGATCCGGGTGCCCATGTAGGCGTGGATGCCGGTCACCCGCACCCGGCGCATGGCGCGCAAACTGGACGCGCTGCGCAGCAGGATCTCGTGGTCAATGCCGAACTGCCTGGGCTTACCGCCCATGGACAGCCGGGCGCCCTTCGTGCTGAACGCCGGGTTGACCCGGAGCAGCGCCCTTAGCGCACCGCCCTCGCCGTTCTCTCCGCACAGCGAGTCCAGCGCGGCCAGTTCGTCGAGGGACTCGCACACCACAGCAGCGATCCCGGCCTCGACACAGGCCCGCAGGTCTGCCTGGGACTTTCCTGGGCCGAGGAAGATGATCTTCGCCGGGTCCACGCCTGCCCATCGGGCGGTGGCCAGCTCGGCTAGGGAGGACACCTCGAGTCCGGCCCCCAGCGAGGCCAGGACCGCGCAGACGCTGACGTTCGGGTTCGCCTTGGCCGAGTAGAAGATGCCGACGGCCTCATGCAGGCGTTGCCGCAGGCCGTCATACGCGCCGCTCAGCACGTCCGCGTCGTAGACGTAGAGCGGGGTGCCGAACCGGGCGGCCAGTTCCTCGGCCGACTGCCCTCCGATGAAGTATTCGCTGTTCATCGGCCCTCCTTGAACCGGCTGACCGTGGCCAGGGCGGCCCGCGTGCCTTCGTCGAGGTCCGCAAGCCTGGCCTGATCGGGTGCGATATGCATGACGTAGAGCCGCCCGGAGTACGGTGGGTCACCGCGACCGGCAGCGGCGTCCACATTGGCGTTTATGGTGCCGAAGCAGGTGACCAGCGTCCAGCCGTCCGCCGCGGGGCGCAGCAGCGCACCCAGCGCCCGCCGCATCTCACCGAACCCGACCCTGCGCGGTACCCGCACCGGGTACTGCTGGGCCAGGGCCCAGTGATTCCGCAGGTGGAAGCGCTCGCTCACCCCGCCCTGGTAGGTCGACATGTTGAACCTGGCGTTGATCTCAAGGACCGGGTAGAGCCGCCCGTCGTCGGCGGTGACGATCGCGTCGATGCCCGCCACGCCGGTGAACCCGTCCCGGTACAGCCGCCCGCCGATCCGCGCCGCCGCCGTCCGCACCAGCGCGTGCCCCTCGGCGCCAAGGTCGACCGGCATCAGGTGCCCCTGGTGCACGCCCCGGTCAGTAAGCGCCTGCTTGACGAAGTCGAGCCGGACCTCGCCGCCGCGGTCGATGGCGATCTGATAGTTGAGGTCGAGCCGCCGGGGCAGCCACCGCTCGACGACCACGGCCAGCCGGTCGTCACCGCTGCAGCTGGCCCGCCGTTCGATCATCCGCAGCAGGCGGGCCGCCTTCTGCGCCGAGTCGAGCACCATCAGGCCTTTGCCCGAGACGCCGTACGCGTCCTTGACGACAACAGGCAACTCGGCGCCGCTCAGGACATCCCGGAACTGGCCTACGGTCTCGCAGCACCAGCCGGGGACGCACGGCAGGCCGAGTTCGGCGGTGATCCGGCGGCTGTAGATCTTGCTGTTGACCTTCTCGAACGTCGCGGTGCCCGGGACGGCGAGCCGGATCTGCGCGGCCTCAGCCAGCTTCTCCTCATGCGCCGAGGTGCCCATCGGGACGAGCCGCGCGCCGCCGCGCCCGAGCCAGGTGAGCTGGCCGAGCGCTCTCGGCGAATCCAGCAGGTCCTCGCTAGTCGACCGGGCCGCCGCGGTGTGTTCGGGCACGAGCACCGACGGCAGCCCGATGTCCAGGTTCTCGAGGTACTCGCGGTACTCGTCGTCCAGCGGCTGCTTGAGGACGAGGTGGTCACCCGGCCCGGCGAGCAGGACGCCGAGTTCTTCCATGCGCTGGACCAGGGCGTTGGCCGGAGCCGGCGCGGCGGGCAGCCCGACGTAGTTGCCCGCCCACGACGACTCCACCTCGAAGTTGCAGACGAAGACCAGCGCGGCGCCCGGGTCACCGGTCAGTGTGGACTTGAGGTCCCGCAGGTACGTGGTCTCTCCGGCCGCCATTCTCAACCTCCGATCACCATCGCCGCGTAGGTCGCCCCAAGGCCGACCGCGGCGAGCACATAGACACCGTCGTCGGCCAGCCGATTCTCGGCGCGCATGCTGACCATATTCAGCAGCGGATCGGAGCAGAAGCAATGGCCATAACGCGGAACATTATCTAGATAAACCTGCTCGCTCGATACACCCAGCTCCGGTATCACATGGCGCCACGACGAAAGATTTACATTGTGCGGCAGGATCATCGTTATTTCATCCAAACCGACACCAGCGGATTCCACAGCCTCACGCAACGTCCGGACCATAGTCGGTGTATACGTCGAGAAGAAATCCGCGACCAGCTGCGGCGGCGGTCGGTAAAGTTGTGCGTACTTGCCATTGGTCGTGACGCGGTAGGACCGTATCCGCCGGCCGACGCCACCGATGTTCACCAGGCACGCGGCCGATCCCTCGCCCATGAGCGTGGTGCTCGGGATGACCGAGAGCACGCGGGACGACGGCTTTTCCCCGGTGACGACCAGGGCGCGGAGCGCCGGATCCCCGTCAGCCATCAGCAGCTGGACCGCGATGTCGATCGCGGCCAAGCCGCTGGCGCAGTTCTGCTGGGTCACCGCGAACGCCTCGGCCCGGGTCAGCCGCAGCCTGTCTCGCAGCACCTGCGCGGTACTGACCCTGGCAGGAGCGACATCTGGCGCGGTGTGGGCGTAGATCAGGTAGCGGATGCTGCTCCGGTCCGGCACCCCGGCCAACAGCGTTTCCGCCGGGGCGGCGAGCAGGTCGCCGAGGTCCAGAGCCGGGTCTGAGTGCAACCGCGACAGACCGTGAACCCGCCGGAACAGCCGCATCTGGTGCCGGTTTATACCAAGCCGCTCGGCCGTTTCCTCAATGGCGATCGACCGGCAAGGGACAAACGCTTCAACCGCTTCCACGGCCGGAACATAAGGTGGCATGAGCCCGCGCCCTCCCAGATCGTTTCGGCGATTCAGATGCTAGGCCAGGAACCCAGGCCCAGGAAACTGGGGTTTACCCGACAGGGATTTCACCAGTGCGATACGTATCCGTGCCGCCTATAGGATGTGCTCGTCGAAGACGAGAGGAAACCGTGAATAGCCAAGAGCCCATCGCTGTCATCGGAATGGCCTGTCGTCTTCCGAGGGCGGGCGATCCCGAGGAATTCTGGCAGTTGCTGCGAGACGGCGAGCATGCCATCACTCCGCCGCCGGAAGGCCGGTGGGACGACACATCGCTGCCGTTTCGGTTCGGCGGTTTCCTTGATGAGGTCGACCGCTTCGACGCGGCGTTCTTCGGGATAGCGCCGCGCGAAGCCGCGGCCATGGATCCCCAGCAGCGGTTGATGCTGGAGCTCAGCTGGACGGCGCTGGAACACGCGCGCATCGTTCCGTCGGCCGTCGACGGTACCCGGGCCGGCGTTTTCGTCGGCGCGATGTCCTCGGACTACCTGGCCGTGCTGCGCCGCGACGGCGCCGCGGGTATTACCCGGCACAGGCTGACCGGGACCAGCCGGGGCATTATCGCCAACCGGGTCTCCTACCACCTCGGCCTGCACGGCCCGAGCTTCACCGTGGACAGCGGCCAGTCCTCGTCGCTAGTCGCCGTCCACCTGGCCTGCGAGAGCCTGCGGCACGGCGAGGCGGACCTCGCCCTCGCCGGCGGGGTCAACCTCAACCTCCTGGCCGAAGGCACGCTGGAGGCGATCACGTTCGGCGCGCTGTCCCCCGACGGGCGCTGCTTCACCTTCGACGCCCGCGCCAACGGCTACGTCCGCGGCGAGGGCGGCGCAGTGGTCGTGCTCAAGCCGCTGCGCCAGGCCCAAGCCGACGGCGACCCGATCCGCTGCCTGATCCTCGGTAGCGCCGTGAACAGCGACGGCGCGCTCGGCACGCTGACCGTGCCGCGCGCGGCGGCGCAGCAGGAGGCGATCGGCCTAGCGCTGCGCCGGGCGGGCGTCGGACCGGACGCGGTCCAGTACGTCGAACTGCACGGCACGGGCACCCGGGCCGGAGATCCGGTTGAGGCCGCCGCGCTCGGCGCGGCGCTCGGCACCGGCCGGACGCCCGCCGCCCGGCTCGCGGTCGGCTCGGCCAAGACCAACGTGGGTCACCTAGAGGGCGCGGCCGGCATCGTCGGGCTGCTCAAGGTGGCACTCAGCATCGCGCACCGGGAGATCCCGGCCAACCTCGGCTTCACGGCTCCTCACCCGCGGATTCCGCTGAGTCGGCTCGGCCTGCGGGTCCAGACGGAGACCGGCCCATGGCCGGACCCGGAGCGGCGGCTGGTCGCCGGCGTGTCGGCGTTCGGCATGGGCGGCACCAACAGCCACGTAGTGCTGGCCGAGCCGTCGGCCCGGGCGATATACGCGCAGCCGAGCGCCCCACCGTCCGCGGGGCCGCTACCCTGGGTCCTGTCCGCGAAGACCGCCTCGGCGCTGCGCGCGCAGGCCCGGCGGCTCGCCGAACTCGCAGCGTCCAGGGCCGCTCCGCACCCGGCGGATGCGGGATTCTCCCTCGCCACCACAAGATCCGCGTTCTCACAACGGGCGGTGGTGATCGCCAGCACTCTGTCGGAGTTCCGTGACGCGCTGGCGGCCATGGCGCAAGGGCTCCCCGCGGACAACGTGGTCACGGGCACGGCCGGGGACTGGGATGGGGATGAGGCCGGAGACTTGGACAGCCCGTCCCTGACACGGCTAGCCCATGCCTGGGTGCACGGCGCCCCGGTCGACTGGGCCGCCGTGTACTCCGGTCAGCAGGCCCGCCTGATCGACCTTCCCGGCTACGCGTTCGACCGGACCCGGTACTGGGCCGGCGCGGACACCCGCCAGTCGGCACCCGGACCGGTCGGCTCGCTGCCGGAGGAGGAGCTGCCACGGGCGGAACGGTACGCCGCCGTGCTGGACCTGGTGCGCTCGCACACGGCTGGGGTCCTCGACCATACGACGCCGGACGCCATTGACGTCCGACAGACATTCAGCGGCCTCGGCCTCGACTCCGCCGGTGCGGTCGACCTGGCCGAGCGCCTGATCGCCGCCACTGGCCTGCGGCTGCCCGATTCCGTGACCTACGATCACCCCACGCCCACGGCACTGGCCCGGCACCTGCTGCACCAGGCGGCGCTGAACCAGGCAGGGGCCGCCCCGGCTCCGCCGGCCGACGGGTACGCGGATGAGCCGATCGCCGTGGTGGCGATGGCCTGCCGGTTTCCCGGCGGCGTCGGCACGCCCGAGGACCTGTGGCGCCTGCTCGAGTCGGGCGTCGACGCGATCGGCGAGGTGCCGGCCGACCGAGGCTGGGTCATCCGCGCCGTCGGCGGTTTCCTTGAGCACGCGGCCGACTTCGACCCCGAGTTCTTCGGCATCTCCGCGCGCGAGGCGCTCGCTATGGACCCGCAGCAGCGCGTGCTGCTCGAGGTGGCCTGGGAAACCCTGGAACGCGCCGGAATCCCTCCGGCGAGCCTGGTCGACGGCGAGGTCGGCGTCTATGCCGGTGCCATGTCGCAGGAGTACGGTCCGCGTGCGTGGGAAGGCCCTGGCGCCCTCCAGGGCTACCTCATGACCGGCGGCACCGGTAGCGTGGTGTCCGGGCGGATCGCGTATGCGTTCGGGTTCTCCGGACCCGCGGTAACCGTGGATACGGCCTGCTCGTCGTCCCTGGTTGCCGTGCACCTGGCCTGCCAGGCCCTGCGGCTGCGCGAGTGCGGCCTGGCGCTGGCCGGCGGCGTCACCGTGATGGCGACCCCGTCCATGTTCACCGAGTTCGGCAAGCAGCGCGGGCTGGCGGCCGACGGGCGCTGCAAGCCGTTCGCCGCCGCCGCCGACGGGACCAGTTGGGGTGAGGGCGCGGCCCTGCTGCTGCTAGAACGGCTGTCGGACGCGCGCCGCGACGGACACCAGATCCTGGCCGTGATCCGCGGCAGCGCGATCAACTCCGACGGCGCCAGCAACGGGCTGACCGCGCCCAGCGGTCCCGCCCAGCAGCGGGTGATCCGGGCGGCGCTGGCGTCGGCCGGGCTCGCCCCCGCGGACGTGGACGCCGTGGAGGCGCACGGCACCGGGACCGCGCTCGGCGACCTGATCGAGGCACAGGCGCTGCTGGCCACGTACGGCCAGGGGCGGCCGACAGACCAGCCGGTACTGCTCGGCTCGCTGAAGTCCAACATCGGCCATACCCAGGCCGCCGCAGGGGTCGGCGGGGTCATCAAGATGATCATGGCCATGCGCGCGGGGAACCTGCCACCGACCCTGCACGTCGACTCGCCATCGGACAAAGTGGACTGGTCCTCAGGCGCCATCCGCCTGCTGACCGAGGCGGCGCCCTGGCCACGGACCGGCCGACCGCGCCGCGCCGCGGTCTCCTCGTTCGGCATCAGCGGCACCAACGCACACCTGATCCTCGAACAGGCGCCGCCGGAACCCCCGCTGCCGCCCCCAGGCGACAAGCCCGGGCACTGGCTGATCTCGGCCAAAACCGAGACTGCGCTGCACGCCCAGGCGCGACGGCTCGCGGACTACGTCACCGCGCGCCCCGGCCTCGACCCCACCGACATGGCCGCCACGCTCGCGGGCGGGAGAACCATCTTCGACCACCGCGCCGTCGTCATCGGCCGGTCGCGCGAAGACTTCCTCGGTGCCCTGGAGGCGCTTGCCCAGGGGAGGCCGACCCCCGGCGTGATCGTGGAGACCGGCGCCACGGGAACGATGGCGTTCATGTTCACTGGACAGGGCAGCCAGCGGCCGGGCATGGGACGCAAACTTTACCAAGAGTACCCGCTGTTCGCGGCCGCGCTTGACGAGGTCTGCGTGCATCTCGATCCGCACCTGGACCGACCGTTGCGCGAGGTGATGTGGGACGCCGACGCGACGCTGCTCAACCAGACCCGCTACACCCAGCCAGCCCTGTTCGCCCTCCAGGTCGCGCTGTTCCAGCTGGTCAAGGACCTCGGCTTGATCCCCGGCTACCTCATCGGCCACTCCATCGGGGAGCTCACCGCCGCCCACCTGGCCGGGGTGTTCTCGCTGGCCGACGCGGCGACCCTGGTGACCGCCCGCGGCCGGCTCATGCAGGCTCTGCCGACCCGAGGCGCGATGCTGTCGGTGCGGGCCACCGAGGCGGACCTGCGTCCGCTGCTGGCTGGGCACGAGGCCGAGGTCAGCATCGCAGCGATCAACGGCCCTGGCTCCGTCGTCATCTCCGGCGACGCCGAGGCCGTCTTGGCCATCGCCGGACGCTGCGCTAAGCGGAACTGGCAGACCCAGCGCCTGAACGTCAGCCACGCGTTCCACTCACCGCATATGGACGGAATGCTGGAAGACCTGAAGGAGGTCGCCGCGCAGCTTGCCTTCGGGACGCCAACCATCCCGGTCGTCTCCAATCTCACGGGCGGCCTCGCGACGGACGTTATGATCTGCTCCGCCGATTACTGGGTCCAGCACGCACGCGGCGCGGTGCGGTTCGCTGATGGCGTGCGCTGTCTGGCGGAGCATGGCGTGAGCACGTACGTCGAGCTAGGGCCGCAGGCCGTGCTCTCCTCACTGGTCAGGACGACTCTCGGCCCGGACCCGGGCGTGATCCCGCTGCTGGAGCGGGGAAGGCCCGAGGCCGATACCGTCACGAACGGCGTCGCCCGGGTGCGCGCCCGCGGTGGGGCGCCCAACGCGGCCGGGGCACCCCGGGCCAGCGACCTGCCTACCTACCCGTTCCAGCGCAAGCGGTACTGGCTCGAGCCCGCCGCCACCCAGGCGCCCGCCACCGATAGCTGGCGGTACCGCGCGGCGTGGCGGCCACTGCCCAGCATGCCAGTGCCGGCGCTGACCGGGACCTGGACGATGGCGGTGCCCGCCGCCAGCACCGGGCACTCCTGGGTGGCTGCGTGCGCGGCCATGTTCGCCGACGCTGGCGTCGATGTCGTCCAGATCGTCATCGGCGACACCGGCCAGGATCACCACGCACTGGCCGCGCGACTGCGGGCCGAGCTCACCCGGGGACCCGGCGGACCCGGTGGCGTGCTGGCGCTGACCGCGCTCGACGAGGCCCCGCACCCGGACCATCCGGCGATCTCCCGGGGCTTGGCGGCGACCCTCACGCTGATCCGGGCGTTGGTCGCCGCCGATGTCGCCGCGCCGCTGTGGGTGCTGACCGCGGGGGCGGTGAAAGCCGGACGTTCTGATGGAAGCGTGAGTCCGTCGCAGGCGCAGGCGTGGGCGCTCGCCCGATCGGCCGCCCTGGAGTGGCCGCAGCTGTGGGGCGGGGCCGTCGACGTCCTGGCCGATGCCGACACCGAAGCGGTTCGACTGCTGCGGGCTGCGCTGAGCGGCCCGGGGGGCGAGGAGGAATTCGCCGTCCGCCCCGGCGGTCTCTCCGTGCGCCGCCTGGTCGAGGCACCGCCGACCACCGCGCCACGGCCGTGGCGTCCGCGCGGGACCATCGTGGTCACCGGCGGCACCGGCGCGCTCGGCAGCCATCTGGCCCGGTGGCTGGCGGCCGACGGCGCCGACCACCTGGTACTGGTCAGCCGACGCGGCCCAGACGCCCCAGGGGCCGCAGCGCTGGCCGCCGACCTGCGCGGCCACGGGACCGGCGTGACGGTGGCGGCATGCGACGCGGCGGACCGGGACGCGCTTGCGGCCCTGCTGAGCGACGTGCGTGCCGAACACGGGCCGATCCGTTCGGTGTTCCACCTCGCGGGCACCGGCGAGCGGGTCCCGCTGGAGGACATCACCGTCGGTCAGCTCGCCGACGCTAGCGCCAAGGCGGCGGCCGCTGCCCACCTCAGTGAGCTGTGCGCCGAGGACCCGCTCGACGCGTTCGTGCTGTTCTCCTCGATCGCGGGCACCGGCCTGTGGTCGAGCACCGGCCAGGCCGCCTACGCCGCGGGCAACGCCTACCTTGATTCGCTGGCCGAGCGACGCCGCGCGGCCGGCCAGACAGCGACGGCGGTCGCCTGGGGTCTGTGGGCCGGACCCGGCCTGGGCGGCGACGAGACGTTCGCCCGCTACCTGCGGCGGCACGGCGTGGAGCCGATGCCCCCCGGCCTGGCCATGGCCGCGCTGCGGCAGGCGCTGGACGAAGACGTGGACTGCCTGATGGTCGCGGACGTGAACTGGGACGCGTTTGTCCCCTCGTTCAACGCCGCTCGGCCGCGCCCGCTGCTGGACGAGCTGCCGCGGGCGCGGCCCGCCCCGGCGCCGACCGGGACCGGCGGCCCGCAGGACGATCTGGCCGCCCTTCCCCGGCCGAACAGCGCACACGCCTGCTGCGCCGGGTGCTCGCCGTCACGGCGGCGATCGTCGGCGGCGACTCTGGACCCGATTCCGGCGCTGACCCCGGCACGGAACGGTCGTTCCGCGACCGCGGCTTCGACTCGCTGATGGCGGTGGAACTGCGCGAACGCCTCAGCGCGGAGACCGGGCTCAGCCTGCCGGCCACGCTCGCGTTCGACTACCCGTCCCCGGCCGCGGTGGCCAGCTACCTGCACGGCGAGCTCACCAGCGGTGCGGTGGCCGACCAGCCGGGCACGGCGAGGCCGATCGCGACGGGCGAGCCGATCGCGATCGTGGCCATGGCCTGCCGTTACCCGGGCGGGGTGCGGTCACCGGAGGACTTCTGGGAGCTGCTGGTCGCGGAGCGGGACGCGATGGCGGGGTTTCCCCTCGACCGCGGCTGGGACGTGGACGGCCTGTACGATCAGGATGGCACCAGGCCCGGCACATCGTGCGCCGCCTTGGGCGGGTTCCTCTACGACGCCGGAGACTTCGACCCCGCGTTCTTCGACATCAGCCCGCGTGAGGCGGTTGCGATGGACCCGCAGCAGCGGCTGCTGCTCATGCTCACCTGGGAGGCGCTGGAGCGGGCCGACATCGATGCCGCCAGCCTGCGGGGCAGCGACATGGGCGTGTTCGTCGGGACGTGGCCGCACCACTACGGCAGCGGCGGTGGCCCGGTGCCTGACGAGGTGGAGGGCTACCTGCTGACCGGCACCGCGGCCAGCGTCAGCTCGGGCCGTATCGCGTACACGTTCGGGCTGCGCGGCCCAGCCCTCACCGTTGACACCGCGTGTTCCTCCTCGCTGGTCGCGGTCCATCTGGCCTGCCAGGCGATCCGGTCCGGCGAGTGCGCGATGGCGCTGGCCGGCGGCGTCACGGTGATGGGGGCGCCGAACGTCTTCATCGAGTTCAGCAGGCAGCGCGGGCTGGCGCCGGACGGCCGGTGTAAGCCGTTCGCCGCCGCCGCCAACGGGACCGCGTGGGGCGAGGGCGCGGGACTTGTGCTGCTCGAACCGCTGTCCGCCGCGGTGCGTGACGGCCGCACGGTCCTAGGGGTCATCCGCGGCAGCGCGGTCAACCACGACGGGGCAAGCAACGGGCTGACGGCGCCCAACGGGCCGTCGCAGGACCGCGTGATCCGGCAAGCCCTCGCCAGCGCGCGGCTTAACCCGGCCGATGTGGACGCGGTCGAGGCACACGGCACCGGAACCACGCTCGGCGACCCGATTGAGGCACAAGCCCTAATCGCAGCCTACGGTCAGGACCGGGACCCGGCTCGCCCGCTGCTGGTGGGGTCCGTCAAGTCGAACATCGGTCACACCCAGGGCGCAGCCGGCGTGGCCGGGCTGATGAAGCTGATACTGGCCATGCGCCACGGCCTGCTGCCGCCGACGCTGCACATCGACCGGCCCACGCCGCACGTCGACTGGTCCGCAGACACGGTGCGCCTAGTCACTGAGGCGACCGCCTGGCCTGGCTCGCAACGCCCGCGGCGGGCAGGGGTCTCGTCGTTCGGCATCAGCGGGACGAACGCGCACGTCATACTGGAACAGGCGCCCGCGTCGTTGGATATGGCGGCCGGGTCGGCTTCCGGGCCCACGGGCACACCCTGGCTGCTCTCCGCGAAGACGGTACCGGCGCTGCGCGCGCAGGCAGACCGGCTGCTGGCGTTCGTCGTCAGCCACCCCGACCTCAGCCTGGACGACGCGGCCCGCACGCTCGCCACGGCCCGCCACCCGTTCGAGCACCGCGCCGCCCTGGCTGCCGGAACGCGCGCTGAGCTCATCGGCGGCCTGGAGCATTTGGCCCGCGGGTCCGCGGATCCTGTGCCAGGCGTGGTCCGGGGTGTCGCATCCGCCG
>JAICUO010000726.1 GCA_025935815.1 Streptosporangiaceae bacterium | reverse complement strand
GGTTGGTCCGCTGAACGCTCCCGCCATTGGCGACCAGATGTGGGTGGCTCGCTGGCTGCTCTACCGAACGGCTGAGGAGTTCCCGACCTCGTCCGGCAACCGCGTGTCCGCCACGCTGGCCCCGAAGCCGGTCAAGGGTGACTGGAACGGTGCGGGCGCGCACACCAACTTCTCCACCAGGGCCATGCGCGAGGGTTACGACGCGATCATCACCGCGTGCGAGTCACTCGGCGCCGACCAGGACAAGGTCCTCGAGCACGTGCGCCAGTACGGCCACGGCATCGAGGAGCGCCTGACCGGCCTGCACGAGACCGCCCCGTGGGACCGCTACAGCTACGGGGTCTCGGACCGCGGCGCCTCGGTGCGCATCCCGTGGCAGGTCGAGGCGGACAAGAAGGGCTACATCGAGGACCGCCGCCCGAACGCGAACGTCGACCCGTACGTGGTCACCCGCCTGCTGATCGGCACCTGCTGCTCCGCCCTGGAGAAGGCCGGCCAGGTCTGATCCGCGCGGCCGGGTTGCGCCGCGCGCGGCTGGCGCCAGCCCGGCGGCCGGCGCCAGCCCGCGGGATCAGGGCACGAACACCATTTCCGGGAAACGTGGCGACGGGCCGTCCAGCAGATGCCCGGGGTGGTGGCGCAGGTGCTGGCCGAAGAACGCGTCCAGGTACGCCGACTCGACCGTGATCGCCCGCGCTGGGTTGATGGTGCCGATGATCTCGGCCAGTTTCTCCGGCGTCAGGCCGAGCACGCCGGCCACTTGCGGGACTAGGATCTCGGCGTCGAAGTAGGAGCCGTGCGCCGAGCCGAGCAGCTGGAAGTCGCGTTTCCAGCCGACCGAGGCGTTCCAGAACTGAGCCCAGGACGGGTCGTTGCCCCGGTTGTGGCCCGCGCTGCTCAGCAGCATGAACGGCCGGTTCAGCCCGGCGGTGACGACCGGCCCGAACAGCGTGCCGTCCATGTCGACGCCGGCCTTGATCCGGGAATCGTCGAGCATGGTGGCCGCCGCGGTCGCGCCGCCCAGGGACATGCCCAGCATGCCGATCTCGGTCAAGTTCATCGCCCCCCGCAAGCCAGCGGGCAACGTGCGGTGCTCGGCATCCGGATTCGCGCCGTGATCGATCGCGGTCAGCGCGTCCAGCGCGAACCGCATGTCCTTGTCCCGCTCGGCGACCTCGCCGGTGAACTGCTGGGTGTCCTGGTGGGCCGGGAGGACCCGCCGCGCGACCCGGCCACCGGGAAACTCGACCTCGTCGTCGCTGTAGGTGTGATCGACGGTCGCCACCAGGTAGCCGCGGCTGGCGAGGTCCTGCACTAGCGCCGTGTTGAACGTACGGTCACCGCCCGAGGGCGGAGAGTACAAGATCACCGGCAGGCCGCCCGGGTGCCGCCCCACGGGCGCGCCCTCATGCGCGGCGGTCCGCGGCACCAGCGCGGGACCGAGGGAAAAGTCCGACTGCTGCAACGACTGCCACGCGCCCTCCTCCATGTAGGGCGCGGCCGGGTAGCGGCCGGCGTGCCGGGCGGGGTAGGTCAGGCTGATCATCAGCTCCCGGGTCCGGCCAGGCGCCCACGGATCCGGCCGGCCGGCCTGCACCAGGTGCAGCGACACCGTGCCGATCTGGTCAGGCCCGGCCGGCGCCGGGAAGCCCAGCTGAACCGGTGCCGTGGACGCGAGCGCGGGACCGGCCGCCACCAGCGCGGCGGCCACGCTGGCCGTCACCGCAAGCGGTATGAGACGACGCAAAGTCATGGTTCTCCTAGTCCTTGTGCCTTGGTCATGGCCACACGGTAAGGACCGCGGCGGCGGCGCCACCTCCGCCGCGGGAACGAAAATCCACGGCCCGCCGGCAAAAACCTCCTCCGCACGGAGGACCCCGCATGGCTCCTGCGTCAAGGAGGGCATCCGCCACTACGGGTAACCCCCGCATGAACACGTGTGCTAGCGGGATGTGCGCCCGCCGCGCCGCTGCCTACGGTGGTGGCCATGGAAGCGGCAGCTTGCCGTCACCCCCGCGAAAGCATGAAGGGCGATGTGTTCCTTGCGACCAATGAGCAACCAGCCGCGGGTCCTGCGGTTCGTAGCGGCCAGTGCCGCTGCGACGTTGATGGCGGGGCTTGCCGTCGCTATCACGGCCGCCGGCTCGCTGGCAGGCACCGTGCCGCAGCCGCGTGACGTGCCGCGCGCGAGCGGGAGCGGCCCTGCGACAGCCGCTCCGCGCGTTCCCCGGCTGAGCTGGACGGCCTGCGATGATGGCTTCCAGTGCGCGACGGCGCGGGTGCCGCTGGACTACCAGCACCCGCGCGGAGCGACGATCAGCATCGCGGTGATCGAGCACCTGGCCACCGACCGCTCCCGGCCAGCCGGCACGCTGTTCCTCAACGGCGGCGGTCCGGGCCCGCAGATCGACGGCTTCGTCGCCACATTCGCCGGCATCCCCGCCGCGCTGAGCGCGCGGTTCAACATCATCACCTTTGACGAGCGCGGGTTCGGCGGCAGCAGCCCGGTGCAGTGCTTCCCGGACGCCGCTGCCGAGAACAAGCTCCTGGCGGGCCTGCCGACCGCGTTCCCCGTCGGCGCGCGGCAGGACGCGGCCTGGGAGAAAACCCTGGCCCGGTTCGACGCGGCGTGCGCCCGCAACGGCGGCAGCCTGCTCCAGCACGCCACCAGCGCCGATGACGCCCGTGACATGAACCTGCTCCGCCAGGCCACCGGCGCCCCCAAACTCAACTACGTCGGCTTGTCCTACGGGACCGGGCTTGGCGCCATCTACGCCAACCTGTTCCCGGCCACCGTCGGGCACATGGTCCTGGACGGCAACCTCAACCCAGTGGCCTGGAGCGAGGGCGGCACGCTGCCCTGGGCGCTGCGCGAGCGCGCGGACCTGGCGGCCGCCGCGGTGACGCGGTCGTTCCTGGACCTGTGCGGCCAGGCAGGCACCACCGGGTGCGCGTTCTCCGCCGGCACCCCGGCCGCGACCCGCGCGAAATACACCACGCTGCTGCAGCGGCTGCGCCAGCACCCGGTGACCATCGGCACCCCGCCGCAGGCATTCACTTACGCTGACACGATCAACAACGTGCCGCTGGGACAGGTCGCATTCGTACGCCTGTGGCAGGGCGCCGCCGTATTGCTCCAGCAGCTGTGGGCCGCCTCCGCCGCGGGCCCGGCGCCAGCCGCAGGCCCAGTTCCGGCGGCGGACGGCGCGGCCGCCCCCGGCACCGCGAACCACGCCGCGACCGCGCCGGCTGCCGCGTACGCCGGGCCGGAGCAGGCGCTTGCCCAGGAGTGCGCGGATACGGCGGGTCCGCGCGGCGCGCGCGCCTACGAGGCCGCCGCCCGGCTGGGCGCCGCCCGCTCGGGCGGGATCGGGCTCGGCCTGGCGTGGCAAGCAGAGCCATGCGCGGCATGGCCGGCCAGCGCGAGCAAGGACCGGTACACCGGACCGTGGAACCGCCCGACCGCCAGCCCCATCCTCGTCATCGGCAATACCGGCGACCCGGTCACCCCGTACCGCAGCGCCGTCGCGATGTCCCGCGACCTGGCCCGCGCACGGCTGCTGACCGTCAACGGGTTCGGGCACACCGAGAACCTCAACCCCGACGTGTGCGCCACGAACTACGAGGTCCGCTACCTGGAAACCGGCGCCCTGCCCCCGGCCGGCACCGTCTGCCGGCCAGACGCCCAGCCGTTCCCCGCGCCATAGGCCATTCCGCCGGCGCCAGATGCGGTGGGGCGGCCGCCCCACC
>JAICUO010000104.1 GCA_025935815.1 Streptosporangiaceae bacterium | reverse complement strand
TGCCGACCGCCACCAATCCCAACACCACGTCCCCTGTCGAGGATTTCCTTCGCCTTCTTGAGTTGCTTCGGGGAAGACGCTCACCGCGCGGCGCAGGGCAACGGGGACGAACAGCCTACTTTCTACGGCGTTGGACATCGCGCCCTCCTTTGGTGTCGATTGGCTTGCCGGTCGCCTCCCCGTCGCAAGCGCCTGCTGCTATGAGCCCCCGACAGCGGAAGGACGTGACGAGGCCATGCTGCGCGCAAGCCGCGCCTGGCGTCGGGAGCTGGCCGGCGCGGTCACGTTTCGCCCCGGCGCGTCGTCCTCACCGACGGAATGGCATGACGGCAAGCAAAGGAGCGGGGCAAAGTGATCACGATCCATATCAGGCGGCCTCAGGCGGACCGCGCCGCACGGATGCCGGCGGACAGCCCGCTGGGCCGGCTCGGTTCGATGGGCTTCCGGCACCGGAAGGTGGTGGTTGTCGCGTGGTTGCTCGTGCTGGTGCTGGTCACGCTGGCGGGGCGGATGGCTGGCTCACGGTTCACTACTGACCTGACCGGTGGCAACACGCAGGCTCAGCAAGCTGCCACGTTCCTTCGGCAGAACTTCCCGGCCCAGTCGGGCGATGTTGCCCAGGTTGTTTTCCAGACCAAGGCGGCTCTGTCGTCGGCCGTTGACCGTACCCGGGTCAACCGGACGCTTGCCAGTTTGGCGTCATTGCCCTACGTGGAATCGGTCCGCGGTCCTTACAGCCCCGGCAGTCGCCAGATCAGCACGGATGGGCACATCGGGTACGCGATCATCCAGTTCACCCGCAGTGGCGCCGCGCTGCCGAAAGCCGCGATCAATGGGGTCATCGGCAGTGCTCAGGCAGCCGCAGCGCCGGGATTCAACGTGCAGCTAGGCGGGCAGCTGGTTGAGAGTTCTGAGCAGCCCGCGTTCGGCACAAGCGAGGCGTTGGGCATTCTCGCCGCGATCTTGATATTGCTGCTGGCGTTCGGTTCGGTGATCGCCATGTTGCTGCCGATCGCGACGGCGATCGTCACGGTCGCGACCACCTTCGGCGTCCTCGACCTGCTGAGCCACGCGATGACAGTCCCGTCGTTCGCGCCGGAACTCGCCGCCTTGGTCGGCCTCGGCGTCGGCATCGACTACGCCCTGTTCGTCGTGACCCGCTTCCGGTCCGCGATCGGCTCGGGTGCAGATCCGCATGACGCGGTGGTCACTGCCATGGCCTCGTCAGGACGGGCGGTCATCTTCGCCGGCACGACCGTGGTGCTCTCGCTGCTCGGGTTGTTCTTGCTCGGCTTGCCGTTCATCTACGGTGCAGCGCTCGGCGCGATCCTGGCGGTTCTCCTAATCATGACCGCCTCGGTGACGTTGCTGCCGGCGGCTCTCGGCTTCGCTGGGACCGGCATCGACCGGCTGCGGATCATCGGCCGACAGCGCATTCATGCCTCCACAGGTGCAACGCGCGGCTGGTGGTACACGTGGAGCCGGCTGGTTCAGCGCCATTCGCTGCTGGCCGCCGTTGCCGCGCTCGTGGCCTTGGCGGTACTCGCGCTTCCGTTCGGGTCGCTTCGGCTGGCGTTCACCGACGCTGGCACAAGCCCGGCCTCCTACACCTCACGGCAGGCATTCGACCTGATTGCCAAGGGCTTTGGGCCAGGTGCGAACGGTCCCCTCGAAGTTGCCGTAGACCTGCCGCGCGGCCACGGACAGCACGTGATCGCGGCGCTGCGCAACGACATCGCTGCCCAGCCTGATGTGGCGTGGGTGAGCCCGCCCCAGCTCAACGGTCCTGCGACGGCCGCCGTCCTGGCGGTGGTACCGCGCACGTCGCCGCAAGATGCCCGCACCACGGCGCTAGTGGAGCGACTCCGCGCTTCGACGGTGCAGCGCGCCACGGCCGGTACCCCGGTTCGCGCGCTGATCGGCGGCCAGACAGCGGCGTCTATCGACATCTCGGCGGTGATCTCCGCACGGCTAGCGCTCGTCGTCGGGTTCGTCATCACGCTCTCAGTCCTGCTGCTCATGGCGGCGTTCCGGTCGCTGCTCGTGCCGCTGATCAGCGCGGCGCTCACGCTGGCGTCCGTGGCTGCAGCCTACGGAGTCATCGTCGCGGTCTTCCAGTGGGGATGGCTCGGATCTGGCATCGACAATGGCACTACTGCCCCGGTCGATCCGTGGATACCGCTGATGCTATTCGCGCTGCTATTTGGATTCTCGATGGACTACCAGGTGTTCCTGGTCTCGCGGATCAGAGAACAATGGCTCGGCGGCGCCAGCGACTCCGACGCGGTCGCGAGTGGCCTGGCCATGAGCGGCCGGGTGATTACCTCGGCCGCGGCGATCATGATCTGCGTATTCGCCGCGTTCGTGCTCGGCGACCTGCGGGTGCTGCGCGTCATCGGCCTCGGCATGGCGGTGGCGATCTTCCTCGACGCGACTGTTGTGCGGATGATCGCGATGCCCGCGGTGCTGCGCCTGGCCGCCCGAGCTAACTGGTGGTTCCCCCAGTGGATGGAGCGGGTGATCCCGCCGTTGCTGCCCGAGACCACGACGGCTCCCGCCGAAGGACGCGGCCCCTGAGGTTAGAACTCCGGGTTGCGATCACCGTCAAGTCCGCTCAGGCACAGTCGATTCCGACAGCAAAGGAAAAACAATGAAAGTACTCAAGACAGCATCGGCAGGGCTCCCCCTGCTGGCGTCCCTGCTCCTGCCGCCTGCCAGCGCGAGCGCCTCCGCCTTGTCGTCAGGCAGCGGTAGCTTCAGCGCCACCGGTGAGGTCATTAGCATCCGCCATGCCGCCGGCAACATCATCGTCACCGCGACCGAGGTCCAGACCCTCACCGGCGTGCTGACCGGTACCCGGGTCGCATCGGGGATCCAGATCTTCCACCCGGACGGCACGTTCACCGCCCACGACACCGGAACCTTCACCGGGACCGTCGAGGGCAGGACTGGCAGCGTCACCATAAGCGGCGATAGCTCGGGCTCGGGCAACGCCGGCGCCGGCCACATCGTCGGTGGCCAGGGCACTGGCGGCCTGGCCGGATTGCACCTACACGGCACCTTCCAGCCGGTGATCACGGGCCCCACGACCGCCGATGGCACCTACTCGATCCAGCTCGACTTCACCTCCTGACCAGGTAGCGGTCCGGCGTCGCGTCGCGTCGCGTCGCGTCGCGTCGCGCCGACGCCGGACCGCCTGGCGTAATGAGCCCGAGGGCCAGGCGTTTCTCCCGCTGGCCATAACGCCAGCCGCGAACCTGCACAGTCCTCGCGGCTGACGTGCCAGGCGCCCTTCGCGCCCGGCTGGCCGCCTACAAGATCCCCAGGGTGATCAAGTTCGTGGGCACCCTCGACATCATCGGGTGACCAGCTCCTCGGGAACATCGTCATTTCGAATTAGCAGGGCGGCGGGCGGGAGAAGACATTGATCAGGTTGCCCTCGGGATCGGCGAAGATCATCGCCCGGCAACCCCATGGCTGGCTGGTTGGCGGCATCACCCAGTCGACGCCGAGTGCCGCGATCCGCTCGTACTCGGCGTCGACGTCGTCGACCAGGAAGTCGAGCACGAAGCCGGAGCGCCGGCAGGGATTGCCGGTCCGCGCCGCCTGACTTTCCTGGTACTCGGTGAAGCGGCGCTTAGAGAACCCGACCGACACCTGGCCGACCGGCACCTCGACGTAGTATTCGTTCAGCGCGACCGACGTCTCCATCAGCGCGGCATAGAACGAGGCAAGTCCCTCCACGTCGTCGGTCACAATGCGGCTCTGCACGAGTTCCATGCATGCTAGGACGACGCGCCTGGCGGGAAAGTGACAACCAGGGCAGCTCGGCCACGGAAAGCTTGTCACTTTCCTCTGAGCTGCGCCGTCCCTTAGGGAGGTCCACTGACTCGGGAGGCGCGGCATGGACGGCGGGCAAGTGAGCGAAGCTTTTGTCGAGCACAGGCCTTACCTGGTCGACCTGGCGTTCCGCATGCTCGGCGACATCGGGGCGGCCGAAGACGTCGTGCAAGACGCGTTCTCCCGGTTGATGCGCGCGGATATCGACGAGATCGAGGATGTGCGCGGCTGGCTGATCGTGGTGACCAGTCGCCTGTGCCTCGACCAGATCGGGTCAGCCCGCTCTCGCAGAGAGCGGGCGCACGACGCCGCCGAGATCGAGTTCGTCGGCTCGAGGCTGCCAACGGGTAACCATGCCGAACTCGCCGATCCGGCCGACCGGGTCACGTTCGATGACAGCGTCAGGCTGGCCCTGCTCGTTGTGCTGCAAAGACTCAGCGCGGCCGAGCGCGTCGTCTTCGTGCTCCACGACATATTCCGCATGCAGTTCGATGACATCGCGGGGACAATCGGCCGCACGGCCGTATCCTGCCGCCAGCTCGCCAAGCGCGCGAGGCAGAAGATCGCGGCAGGTCAAGACGGCGTGCGCTTCGACGTGGGGCTGGCCGAGCACCGCATGGTCACCGAGAAGTTCATTGCGGCGTGCGCCAGCGGCGACCTGTCCGGGCTACTCGAAGTTCTCGCCCCCGACGCTTGGGGCGGCCTGGACGCCGGGCCGGACGCCCCCCAGTCTTTCATCCTGACTCACGGTGCCGATCTGGTCGCAGCGAACTTGCTGCGCTTCTGGGGCCCGCCCGCCACGCTGGTTTCGCATCCGATCGGCGGCCAGCCGGCGCTGCTCGGGTTCGTCGGCCGCGAGCTTGCCGGCGTGCTGGTCTTCAGCATGAGCGGCGAGCTCATCCAGTCGATCCAGGTCATAGCCGACCCGCGCAAGCTCGGCTTCCTCAGCAGCCAGCTGACCGGGGCTTCCTGACCGTCACTAATCTCCGGCCAGCTCCGTCCTTACCGGTGCCTCCACATCGAGAAGGGAGCAGGCGATGACAATTCACGACGCACTCGTGCCGGTGCCGCCATCACCGTTCGTCAGGGCAGTGATGCGGCCCATGACCAAGAAGCTGAACCCGGTGATCGGCAAGTTCGCTGGCGGCAAGCACTTCCACATGGCGGCTGAGATCAAGCACCTTGGCCGGCGCTCAGGCAAGGCATACGTGACTCCGGTGAGTGCGCGGTTGCTCGGCGACATGGCCTTGGTGCCGCTGACGTTCGGCAACGAGTCCGACTGGGTGCGGAACGTGCGTGCCGTCGGCGGCTGCGCGTTGCGGATCGGCGGCGTTGACTACATCGCCACGAAGCCTGAGTTCCTGAACCGGTCGGAAGCGAAGCCACTCACCAGATCCGCCTTCAGCCCGTCGCAGCGGGTGATGTTCCGCGTGCTCGGCATCAAGCAGTTCATGCGCCTGCAGATCTCGCCGGTGAGTGACTGACCATGAAGTTCCTATGCCGGCCTACGAAACGGCGGATCTCCCTGCCCACGACCGGCCGTGAACACTCACTATCCGCGGGAAGGAACCATGCTCAACTTGAAGGTCATTATCGGCAGCACCCGGCCAGGCCGGGCCGCCGACACCGTCGTGCCCTGGATCGCCGGCCTGGCCGAAAAGCACCCGGCCTTCGCGGTGGAGGTCCTGGACCTACGGGACTGGCCACTGCCATTCTTCACCGAAACCTTCCAGACGATCGGGGACCCGCGAAACCCGACCTACTCAGACCCGATCGTCAAGCACTGGAACCAGCGCGTCGCCGAAGGCGACGCTTACCTGTTCATCACGCCCGAGTACAACCACAGCGTGCCCGGCGCGCTGAAGAACGCCATCGACAGCGTCTTCGCCAGCTTCGCCTTCCGCAACAAGCCGGCCGCATTCGTCGGATACAGCGGCGGCATCGCCGCGGGCGTGCGAGCCATTGAACACCTTGCCCACATCGCCATCGAGGCAGAAATGGTGCCACTGCGTAGCACCGTCATAATTCCCATGGTCAATGCCGCGTTCGATCATGACGGCGGCCCCAAAGACCCCGAAGCTACCACGGCCGCGGGCATAATGCTCGACGACCTCGCCTGGTGGGCCGCCGTATTGCACGGCGCCCGCCAGGACAAGCAACTGCCGCCCGCAGCCATGCGCAAGATGACCGCCACCGCCGGCCGGCACCGCTAGCCTGCGCGCTTCACCGCGGAGCAAGCTCATCCCCCGGGTCGCCCCACGGCCCGGGGGACCGGCCCCACCGACGAGGTCCGCTCAATAACCAGAAAGGCCAACGATCATGCCGGCATATGTCGCCTTCCTCATCGACATCCACGACGAAGCTGCCTTCCGGGATTACGCCCGGGCTGCCGCGCCGACCTACGAGGTCTACGACGGCAGTGTCGCCCTGCGCGGCCCCATCACTGAGATCCTTGAGGGAACTCTCGAGGTCAAACCGGACACCAGGCTCGTGGTACTGCAGTTCCCGTCCGTCGAGCAGTCACGCGCCTGGTGGCAATCGGAGCAATACCAGCCGCTGATCAAGCTCCGCCAGCCACCCACATCAGACAGCCGCGTGTTCCTCGTCGACGGCATCGACATCGATAACCGACGGTAATTCTCAGCATGGCGGGTCCCCGATGGCGGGGAACAAGAACAAGTTCTTCGCTTCCAGCCGGGTCGGCGCTGTTGCCGGTGGGGTTTACGGGCGCTGCGGGGCAAGCTCGGCTGCGTAGAGCCTACGGGAACGTGCGGTGCCGTGCCGCTGTCACATATGCCTCACTGATTCACAAAATGATAGTAAGGTTCCCCGCATGCTAACGAGAGGCAGGCGGTTGGCGCGCGCCGCGGTAACTGGCACGGTGCTCGTCCTGATGAGCTGCAGCGGTTCCCCGGCCCCCTCCGCGGCCGACTTCGAAAAGAGCCTGGACGCGCTGTGCGCGGCCAACGTGGCCTTCAACCGCAGCCTTCCCAGCCTGCAGGCGTCCCAGCACCTGTCCCAGTCGCAGCTGCAAGCGAAGGCAAAAGCGGCGGGCGCGGCCTTCCACGCAGGCGTGGCCCGCCTGACGCCGCCGGACAGCCTGGCGGGCGCGCTGCACACCCTGACCCAGGACCAAGCCAGCCCGCCGGCCAACCCGAGCACGCCAACCGCCGCGTCCGTCGCGGCGATGCTTACGTGGGAACGCAAACTGGTGAGTGACTACACCGTGCTGGGCGCGACCGGCTGCGCGGCCGCCGAGCAGCAGTCCATCGCTTCCATCGAGTCACTCGCGAAGAGACTTCACCTGTCCAGCTGAACCGGGTCCAAGGTGGCCTGGCCTAAGATGCGAGGGAGGACGCCGTTAACGCTCCCACCCGGCGAATACGTGGTCAGGTGACATGACTCTACGGTGATGGGACAGATGTCCAGCGCTTTGCTCGCCGTCCCGGCCATGATGAGCGGTGACTCAGGAGGGAGTGTCCGATGATCGGCACGTTGCGCGCGGTGGCGCTGGACGGACCCGACGTCCGGCGGCTCGCCGCGTTCTACACCGCCCTCGGCGGGTGGACCGAGCCGGACGGCGACGACGAGTGGATGACGATTGAGACCGGGGACGGGTGGCGCATCGCCGCCCAGCTCAGCCCCGATCACGTGCCGCCGCGGTGGCCCGATCCGGCGCACCCGCAGCAGGCGCACCTGGACCTGCGCGTGCCGGACCTTGAGGTCGGCTTGTCAAAGGCGATCGAGCTGGGCGCCGAGTTGCTGCGCAAGAGCGAGAACTGGTACACGCTGGCCGACCCGGCCGGGCACCCATTCGACCTGTGCCGGTTCCCGGCCAAGCAGGAGACCACGCTCATGGGCGTCATGCTCGACTGCCCGGACGCCAAGCAGCTGAGCACGTTCTACGCCGAGCTCCTGGGCAAGCCCGTCACCTACGAGGGCGACGGCGTGGCGATGATCGGCGAAGACGGGGCGCAGCCGGTGATGTTCCAGCAGGTCACCGAGTACCACGCGCCGCGCTGGCCCGACCCCGCCTACCCGCAGCAGATCCATCTCGACGTCACCGTCGACGACGTCGAGACCGCTGAGGCGGCGGTGCTGAAGATCGGCGCCACCGCACTGTCCTACGGCGGGGAGAACTGGCGGGTCTACGCCGACCCGGCCGGCAAGCCATTCTGCCTCTGCTGGGACTAGCCCGCCGGCGGCCCTGTAATCCCTCTGGGGAAGGCTTCCGTCCGGCTATTTCGCCTGGCTTCGCGATCGTATTGACGGCGGGTGAGCCGCCTCGTTAGCGTCATCCACATGCCAGATCTTGCCTCGCTCGCCGCGCAGATCGTTGACGGGAGCGTCGAGGTCGTCGACCTCACCGCGCCGCTGCACGCCAGCACGCCGATCCTGCGGTTGCCAGCGCAATTCGGCCAGACCGCGCCATTTTCCCTGGAGGAGATCAGCCGGTATGACGAGCGCGGCCCGGCCTGGTACTGGAACAACATCCACACCGGCGAGCACACCGGCACGCACCTGGACGCCCCCAACCACTGGGTCAGCGGCAAGGACCTGCCCGACGTCGCGCAGATCCCGCCGCAGCGGCTTGTCGGCCCGGCGGTCGTCATCGACAGGGCGGTCGACGTGGCCGCCAACCCGGACTACCTGCTCGACGTGGCCGACCTGGAGGAATGGCAGTCCGTGCACGGGACGCTCCCGGCCCGGGGGTGGCTGCTGTACCGCACCGGCTGGAGCCGGCACGGTGATGACCCGGCGAGCTTTGCCAATGCCGACGACGCCGGCCCGCACACCCCGGGGTTCACCCCGGCCGCCGCCAGGTACCTGGCGGCTACTGGCCTGCTCGGCGTGGGAGTGGAGACCGTCGGCACCGACGCCGGCCAGGCGGGCGGGTTCGATCCGCCCTACCCCTGCCACGACATGCTGCTCGGCTCCAACATGTACGGGCTCACCCAGCTGCGTAACCTCGACCGCCTGCCGGTCACCGGATCGATCGTGATCGCGGCGCCACTGCCGATCGCGGGCGGTTCCGGGTCACCCGCCCGCGTTCTCGCGCTCATCGCCCGGTGAGGTAGTCTCCGGCTCAAGGAGGGGGTGTCTTGCGCTATGCGCGAGTTTGGTAGCGCGCTGCCGTCCCTGACGGTCGCCCACGAGGTCGGGGCGGCGCTGGCCCGGATGGGGGTGCGGACGGTCTTCGGCGTCGTGGGCAGCGGGAACTTCCATGTCACCAACGCCCTGACCGCGGGCGGCGCCCGCTTCGTCGCCGCCCGGCATGAGGGCGGCGCGGTGGTGATGGCCGACGCCTACGCGCGGGTCAGCGGTGAGCTGGGCGTCCTCAGCGTGCACCAGGGTCCCGGCCTCACCAACGCGATGACCGGGATCACCGAGGCGGCCAAGAGCCGCACGCCGATGCTGATCCTGGCGCCCGAGGCGACCATGCCCCGGTCCAACTTCTTCGTCGACCAGGCGGCGCTCGCCACCGCGGTGGGTGCCATTCCCGAGCGCGTCAGTTCCGCGGAATCAGCCGTCGCCGACCTGGAGCGCGCTTACCGGATCGCCGTCTCGCAGCGCCGCCCGGTCCTGGTGAACCTCCCGCTTGAGGTGCAGTCGATGATCGCGCCCTATCCCTTCCAGCCGAAGGCATCGCTTCCGCCGCCGGCCCCCTTCCCGGACGGAACGCAGGTGTCGGCGCTGGCGGACGCGCTGACGGCGGCGCGGCGCCCGGTCTTCATCGCCGGGCGCGGCGCCCGGCTGGCGGCCGGTGAACTGCGGGAACTGGGAGAGCGGGCCGGGGCGCTGCTCGCGACGTCCGCTACCGCCCGCGCGCTGTTTCGCGGGGACCCGTTCAACCTCGACGTGAGCGGCGGGTTCGCCACCCCGGTGGCCGCCGAGCTGATCAAGGGCGCCGACCTCATCGTCGGCTGGGGCTGCTCGCTGAACATATGGACGCTGCGGCACGGCGCGCTGGTGGACCCGGACGCCACCGTCGCCCAGGTGGACATCGAGGCTGGCGCGCTCGGCGCGCACACCCGGATCGACCTTGGCGTCGTGGGCGACGTCGCCGTCATCGCCGCCGCCGTCTTGGCCGAGCTCACCCAGCGCGGGCCCCGCGCGAGCGACAAAGGCAATCAGCGCGCCGGGCTCGGGACCCTCTCCGGGTACCGGAGCGCCGAGGTCGCCGAGCGGCTGGGCAAGGAAGGGGACTGGCGGGACGTCCCCTTCGAGCCGGTCACCGAGCCGGATCGCATCGACCCCCGCACGCTGTCGATAGCCCTGGACGGCATCATCCGCGCCGAGCGGACCGTCGCCGTTGACTCCGGGAACTTCATGGGATACCCGGCGATGTACCTCGACGTCCCCGACGAGCACGGCCTGGTGTTCACCCAGGCGTTCCAGTCGATCGGGCTCGGCCTGGCGACCGCGATCGGCGCCGCCATCGCCCGGCCGGACCGGCTGACCGTCGCGGCGCTCGGCGACGGCGGCGCCCTCATGGGCATCAGCGAGCTGGAGACCGCCGTCCGCCTCGGCCTCAACCTGCTCGTCGTCGTGTATGACGACGAGGCGTACGGCGCCGAGGTCCATCACTTCGGCCCCTACGGCTACCCGCTGAAGAACGTCACGTTCCCGGCCACCGACATCGCGGCGATCGCCCGGGGCTTCGGCTGCGAGGGGGTCACGGTCCGCCAGGAAAGCGACCTGACCCCGCTAGGCGAGTGGATCAACGGACAGCGTGACCGCCCGCTCGTCATCGACGCCAAGGTCACCAAGGGCCAGCCGTCCTGGTGGCTGGAGGAAGCCTTCCGCGGCCACTAGGATCGGGCCCTGACGCGCGCTCGGCGCGATCCTCACCCCTGAGCCCGTGAAGGGAGCGTAGCCCCGTGCCCCGTCCGAAGATCGCGGTCGCGGACCGCCTGGAGATCATGGAGCTTTTCGCCTACTACGCGTGGGCGCTGAACACCGGCGACGTCGAGGCCATCATGGAATGCTTCACCGAGGATGGCTCGATGGAGCATCAGCCGCAGGGAATCTTCCGCGGCCAGGACATCCGCAAGCTCTTGGACCACCTGTGGTACGCCAAGCCCGGCTGGTTCATCGGCCGCCAGCACCTGGCCAACCACTTCATCATGACGCCCGTCGGCGACGGGGAAATGCACGTCAAGGCGTACTACTCGATCCTGCAGTACAACATGGACTACCGCACCAACTTCGTCTTTGGCCTGGGCAACTGGGACAACGTCTGCACGAAGGCCAGCGGGGAATGGCTGTTCAAGTCCATGAGGATCTGCAAGTGGATGGGCGAGGACGTGCCCTGGGTCGGAGCGGACCGCGCCAAGATCAGCGCCCCGCAGGGCCCGATCATATGAGCCCGAAAATCAAGGGCATTGTCGTCCCCAACGAGCCCCGGGTGCTGCCCGTTCGCAACCCTTACACCGGGGAGGTCGACTACGCGATCACCCCGCCGACGGCGGCAAAGCTAGCAGCCACCTGCGCCTCGTTGCGTGCCGGGCAAGCGGGCGGGGCCGCTGCGGGCCACGGCATGACGCTGCTGCGGGGGCCTGAGTGAAGATTCAAGCCGCTGTCGCCTGGAAGGCGGGCGCCCCGCTCGCGATCGAGGAACTGGACCTCGACGAGCCGCGCGACGATGAGATCCTCGTGCGCGTCGAGGCGGTCGGCGTCTGCCACACCGACGAGAGCGCCCGGCTCGGCAAGCTGCCGGTGGTGTACCCGATCGTGCTGGGCCACGAGGGCGCCGGCGTCGTCGAGCGGGCCGGCCAGGACGTCACCAGCGTCAAGCCGGGGGACCGGGTGCTGTTCACCCCCGATTACTGCGGTCGCTGCCGGTATTGCCGGCTGGGGTACACGCCCTATTGCGAGCAGGTCATCGCGGTCACGTTCACCGGCACGCGCCCGGACGGCTCGCCTCGCGCGCACCACGACGGGAACCCGGTGCGGGCGTCGTTCTTCGGCCAGTCGTCGTTCGCGACCCGCGCGCTGGTCACCGAGCGAAACGTGGTGCCCGTCCCCGCCGACGCGCCCCTGTCCTACCTGGCCGGGCTGACCTGCGGCGTGCAGACCGGCGCGGGGGCGATCCTGAACGCGATGCCAGCCGGCCCGGGCCGCAGCGTCGCGGTCGTCGGCACCGGCGCGGTCGGCCTGTCGGCCGTGATGGCCGCGGTGGCCCAAGGCGCCGATGAGGTGGTCGCCATCGACCGGGTGCCGCACCGGCTGGCGCTGGCCGCCAGCCTGGGCGCCACCCAGGCGATCGACACCTCCGGCCGCGAGCTCGCCGACGTGACCGCCGAGGTCGTCAAGGTGACCGGCGGCGGGGCCGACACGATCCTCGACACCACGGGCAACCCTCAGGTGATCGAGGCGGCGGTGGACGCCCTGGCCACGCACGGCACGGCGTCGGTCATCACCAGCAGCGGCGCGCCGGTTACCATCGCGCCGGGAGCCCTGCTGCTGCGCGGCCGGAGCCTGCGCGGCGTGATGGGCGGGCACGTCAACCCGACCGTATTCATCCCCAGGCTGCTGGACCTGCACCGGCGCGGCAAGTTCCCGTTCGACCGCCTGGTCAGGAACTACCCGTTCACCGAGGTCAACCGGGCGATCGCGGATTCGCTGTCGGGGGCGACCATCAAGCCGGTGCTCGTCTTGTAGCCGCTCGGCCTTCCAGCCCGGAGTTCCCGGCCCCCGCCCCGTTGAGTGCGCCCGGCACCCTGGCAAGCGGCGTCCAGGGTGCCGGGCGGCAGCGCGTTCTCGCGGCCCCCGGGTTCGCTAGCGGGCCCAGGTGTCGTCGTCGGCTAGCTTGACCATGACCGCCCCTCCGTTTCGTGATCTTATAGACACATAACGTATCCATACGGATCGAAGCCGTCAAGTGACGATAAGTCACTATCCTGGAGCAAGCGGCTGCGGCCCGGCCGCGCCGATGTCGCCCACTGGGCGATCGTCGCAGACTTGTCGTCGTCAACCAACGGTGGCCGCGCGCGTCATGGCGGGATGACAACCGCGGATTCCAGGCCGTGACTGGAGAGGTAAGCGCTGCGATTATGAACCATCAAACGGCGCATTTAGGCCATCCCGGCGCAAGTTCGGAGAACAGCATGGACGTCGCAAGCCTGGTCGCGATTGACATTCACACGCATGTCCACCGCTCGATCAGTGCTCCAGGAGCCAAGGAGGACGACGCCCACCTCGCCGCGATGGCCAAGTACTTCAAGACCGACGCGGTCGCCTTCACCGTCGATGAACTGGCCGCCTACTACCGAGAGCGCAAGATGGCGGCCGTCACCTTCATGGTCGACAACGCCAGCCAGCCGCCCGATCCCAACAAGGCGACGAACGAGGAGATCGCCGAGCGGGCGGCGGCCAACGCCGACGTGATCATCCCGTTCGCCTCGATCGACCCCCACCGCGGCGCCGAGGGCGTCGCCGCCGCCCGGCGCCTCATCGCCGACTACGGCGTGCGGGGCTTCAAGTTCCACCCGTCCTAGCATGCATTCTGCCCCAACGACCGCGATGTCGCCCACCCGCACTATGTCGCGCTCGCCGAGGCGGGCCTGCCCGCCTTGTTCCACACCGGGCAGACCGGCGCCGGCGCCGGGACGCGCGGCGGCGGCGGCATCCGGCTCGGCTTCTCCAACCCGATCTACCTCGACGACGTCGCCGTCGACTTCCCCGACATGCCGATCATCATGGCGCACCCGTCGTTCCCGTGGCAGGAGGAGGCGCTGTCGGTCGCCACCCACAAGCCCCAGGTGTACATCGACTTGTCCGGGTGGTCGCCGAAGTACTTCCCGCCGATCCTCGTGCAGTACGCGAACACGCTGCTGAAGGACAAGGTGCTGTTCGGCACGGACTTCCCGGTGCTGACCCCGGAGCGCTGGATGAGCGACCTGGAGAAGTTGGGCGCCTTCCGCGACGAGGTCAAGCCCGGCATCTTCAAGGACAACGCCGCGAAGCTCCTCGGCCTCAAGTAGTCATCTGATAACAGCAAGCGCGCGGCGCCGGGATGCCCGGTTTTCCCGTAGAGTTTTCGGGTCGCGTAAAGAAATCATCGCATGCGATGAAAACTTTACGGGAAGCCAAAACTCTACGAGGTAACGGTCATGTGGCGCTGATAACAGCAACAGGCGCGCAGCGCCAGGCGCCCCGGGGTGGCGGAGCGGAGCGAACTTATATCCAGTTCGCTTGCATGACGCCGACTTCGGCGGCGACGTCGACGGTCATCCCGGTGACCGCGAGCACCTCCTCGACGGTGAAGCCGGCCGCGACCTCCTCCAGCACGAACCGCGCGTCGGCCGCCCGCGACGGCCGCCGCAGCAAGGCCAGGTCCGTCACGATGAAGTCCACGCACCCCGGCGTCGTGACCGGGAAGGTCACCCGGTCCAGCAGCTTCGGGTTCCCCTTGGAGTCGGTGTGCTCGCACATGGCGATGACCCGCTGCGCTCCGGCCGCCAGGTCCATCGCGCCGCCGATGCCGCCGCCGATCTGTCCCGGCGCCGACCAGTTGGCCAGGTCCCCGTTCCCGCCGACCTGGTAGGTGCCCAGGACGACAGCGTACAGCCGCCCGCCGCGGGCGATCTCGAAGGAGGTCACCGAGTCGAAGAACGACGCCCCGTCCCGCAGCGTCACGAAGAAGCCGCCGGCGTCGTGATAGTCGGGATCGAAGGCGTCACCTTGGGCGAACGCCCCGTAGTTCAGCATCCCGTTCTCTGAGTGCAAGATCACCGGCCGCGCGGAGACGAAGTTCGCGACCTGCGTCGGCAGCCCGGCGCCCAGGTTGACAATGGCGCCGTCGGGCAGCAGCGCCGCGACCCGCCGCCCGATCTGCTCCCGGGTCAGCGCGGACTTGCCCGCGTACTCCCTCGACGAGGTCGCCGGCCGGTTGGCCCGCATCGGCAGGTTCTTGATGTCCATCCGCACGGTGATCGGCACCACCCGGCTGACGAACACGCCCGGCAGGTCCACGTCCTGCGGCGCGATCTGCCCGGTGTCGACGATCTCCTCGGCCTCCACGATCGCGACCCGCGCGGCCTTGGCGAACGACACGTTGAAGTTCGCCGACCCGCCACGGAACACGGCGTTCCCCATGTGGTCGCACCTTTGGGCGCGCAGCAGCGCGTAGTCGGTGGTAATCGCGTGCTCCAGCACGTACGGCCGGCCGTCGAAGTACCGGATGTCCTTGCCCTCGGCGACCGCCGACCCGTATCCGGTCGGGGTGAAGAACGCCGGTATCCCCGCGCCCCCGGCCCGCATCCGCTCGACCAGGGTCCCCTGCGGGACCATCTCCAGCTCCATCTCCCCGGCCGCGATCTGCTTTTCCGCCTCGGAAACGAAGCCGGGCCGCGCCGAGAAGCACGTTACCAGCCGCGAGATCTGGTGGCTGTCGGCCAGCAGGGTCCCGGTCGGGAACCCGGGCTGCCCAAGCCCGTTGCAGTACACCGTCAGCCCGGTCGGCCCGGCGTCACGCAGCGCGGTGATCAGCGTCGACGGGTACCGGTGGGACACGCCGAACCCGGCCAGCGCGATGGAAGCCCCGCTGGGGATGTCGGCGACGGCTTCGGTGGCCGTCATCACCTTGCTCACGCCGTGCCTCCTGCCTTGCCGGTGCCAGAGTGCTCAATTGGTGCTAGTGAGGCTGATGGGATCGGGCGAACCGGTGACCGCGCTGGTGATCCACCCGGTGATGGCCGCCGCGACCTCAGCGTTGTTCTTCTCCAGCATCATCGCGTGGCCGTTGCCGTGGATGCCCAGCTCGCCCAGCCGCAGCTCGGTGACGTCGGCGCCGCACCGGCGCAGGAACTCGGCCGTCGCGCCGCACGATGGCCCGAACCCCGACGACTCCGCCGAGACGACGGCGACCGGCAGGCCGTCCAGCTTGCCCTCGTGCTCCTCGGGGCCGAACGTCAGCGGGAGCGACGTCAGCCCGCGCGCGAAATGCCCGACCCCCGGGATCGTCGTGTACGGCGGCCCGGCCGGCTCGACCGCGACGATCGCCTTGACCTGCGAGCGCCGCTCCGA
>JAICUO010000151.1 GCA_025935815.1 Streptosporangiaceae bacterium | reverse complement strand
GGTGCCGTCGGCGAGGACGCTGTCGTCGAAGATCGCCCGGGCGGAGTGGTTGGACGGCGCCCCCGCCGGGTCGGTTCCCGGCGGGCAGGCGCCCAGGAAGACGAACGCTCCCGGCACCTCCTGCAGCACGTAGGAGAAGTCCTCCGCGCCCGGCACCGGGTTGCGCAGCGTGCTCGCGCGGGCCGCCCCGAACAGGTCCGCCACGCATCCGCCGGCGAACGCGGCCTCGGTGGAGTTGTTGACCGTCACCGGGTAGCCGGGCACCCACTTCGCCTCCGCTGACAGGCCATGAGCCTCAGCGACATGCCGGACGATCCGGGTCGACTCCGCCTCCAGCCGGGTCCTCGAGCCAGCGCTGAACGAGCGCATGGTGGCGTGGAAGGCGGCCTCATCCGGTATCACGTTGTTCACGGTGCCGGCGTGGAAGCTGCCCACCGTGACCACGACGGGGTCGAACACGTCGAAACGCCGGGTGACCATCGTCTGCAGCGCCAGCACCATCTCGCAGGCGGCCGGGATGGGGTCCGCGCTGACGTGCGGGCGGGAGGCATGGCCGCCGCGCCCCCGGACCGTCACCTCGAGGACGTCGGCCGCCGCCATCAGCGGGCCGGGCCGCGTGGTGAACACGCCCGCGGGGTCCCGGTCGGATATGACGTGCAGCCCGTAGGCGGCGACCGGGCGCTCGCCCGCGGCGTCCAGGACGCCCTCTTCGATCATGAGGCGGGCGCCGTGCTGGCCCTCCTCACCGGGCTGGAACATGAAGATCACGTTGCCGGCCAAGGTGGCCTGCCGCGCGCTGAGCAGCCGCGCCGCGCCGGCGAGCATCGCCGTGTGCAGGTCGTGGCCACAGGCGTGCATGACCCCGTCGATCCGCGAGGCGAACTCCGCGCCGGTCGCCTCGGTCACCGGCAGCGCGTCCATGTCCCCGCGCAGCAGCACGGTCGGCCCCGGCTCGGCGCCCCGCAGCACCGCGGTCACCGAGGTCAGCGCCGTGCCCGTGCTGACCTTCAGCGCAAGCCCGTCGAGCGCGTCCAGCACCTTGCGCTGCGTCTTCGGCAGGTCCAGCCCGATCTCCGGCTCGCGGTGGATCGCATGTCGCAGTTCCGCGATCTCCCCGGCGATCGCAGCCGCCTCATCCCGCACGCTCATCGCATCCTCCATGCAAGGTCAAGTCTTCGCCCTATGCTCACACGCGCAACGCCCGTCGCAGGTGTCAGGCTAGTCTCCGGGCGGCAGGAGAGGGCACCGCCTCCAGGAACCCCGGTTCCTCGGATGACCGGCTCGCGAACTCCTCCGCGACCGCCGCGCGGACCTTGGCCAGCCGTTTAGCCGGGACCAGGGCCAGCACGGACCCGCCGAAGCCGCCGCCGACCATCTTCGCCCCCAGGGCCCCGGCCGCGCGCGCCGTCGCCACGGTGATGTCGGCCTCTTCCCAGGAGACCTCGAAGTCGTCACGCAGCGAGGCGTGCCCATCGGTCAGCAGCTGTCCGATTCGCCTGAACGTGCCTGGCCCCGCGGGCGCGTCCAGCGCGTCGGCGATCTGCCGGGCGCGCCAGCTGTCACAGATCACGTGCCGGGCCCGACGGCGCAGCACCGGGTTGGCCAGCCGGCTCAGCGCGTGCTTGACTGCCTGCCCGAACGACTCCGCTTCCGCCGCTGCCGTCACGAGCGCCCCCAGGGACGGCACGCCGAGCTGGCGCGCGGCTTCCTCGCACTCCGCCCGCCGCGCCGCGTACTCACCGGAGACGAGAGCGTGCGGGACCCGCGTGTCGATGACCAGCGCCACCAGCCCCGCGCGAACGGGGTCGAACGGCACTTGGCGGATCCGCTGCGTTCCGCAATCCAGCAGCATCGCGTGCCCCGCCTGGCATAGCAGCGCCGCGTACTGGTCGATCATCCCGGTTGGGGCGCCGACGAAGTCGTTTTCCGCCCGCCGGGCGATCGCGGCCAGTTCCCGCCGTTCGATGGCGAAACCGCCAAGCTCGCACAGCGCCAGCGCCACTGAGCACTCCACCGCGGCCGAGGAAGAGACCCCCGCGCCTACCGGCAGGTCGGAGTCAATGTCGATGCCGGCCCCGCCGGCCGGGTAGCCCGCCGCGGTGAGTGCCCACGCGACCCCGGCCGGGTAGGCGGCCCAGCCGCGTACCGAGCCCGGCGACAGCCCGGCGACGTCAACGACCACCGGGTCGCCGGTCATCTGCTTGGATCGCATGACCAGCAGCCCGTCCGCCCGCCTGGTGACGGTGGCGGTCACGCCCCGGGCGAGCGCGAACGGCAGCACCATGCCCTGGTTGTAGTCGGTGTGCTCGCCCATGAGGTTGGCGCGGCCGGGCGCGAACCAGGTATTCACAAAGCCGCCAATCTACCGTGCGGCGCTAGTCCGCGCGAACTGCCAGGCGTCGGCGACCATGGCCCGCAAGCCAGCAGTTGCCCGCCAGCCCAGGTCCGCCTGGATCCGCTGCGACGATGCCACCAGGATCGCCGGGTCGCCGCCCCGGCGGGGGGCCGTCCGCACCGGGATGTCCACGGCGGTGACGTCACGGCAGGCATCGATCACCTCGCGCACCGAGAACCCCGTCCCGCTGCCGAGGTTGTACACCCGGTGCAACCCGGCCTGGCAGGCCTGCAGGGCGCGCAGGTGCGCGTCCGCTAGGTCGGCGACATGGATGTAATCCCGGACGCAGGTCCCGTCCGGGGTCGGATAGTCAGTGCCATATACCGCAACGTATTCACGGTCCCCGCCGGCTGCCACGCGACTGGCGACGCGCAGCACGTTCGGGATGAGGTGCGACTCGGGGTCGTGCCGCTCGCCCGCCCAGGTGCCGTCCGCCGCGCTGAACGCCCCGGCCACGTTGAAGTAGCGCAGGCTGACCGCTCCCAGGCCGTGCAGCCGGGCATACTCGGCGAGCGTCGTGTCGACCGCCAGCTTGGACGCCCCGTACGGGCTGGCGGGCCTGGTCGGCGCCGTCTCCGGGATCGGGACCTGCTCGGGCTCGCCGTAGACGGCGGCCGTGGAGGAGAACACAATCCGCGTCGTCCCGGCCGTGCGCATGGCGTCCAGCAGGGCCAGGGTGCCGCCGAGGTTGTTCGACCAGTACTTGGCCGGATTCGCGACCGACTCGCCGACCTGGGAGTGCGCGGCGAAGTGAAGCACGGCGTCAGTGCCGTCACCGAGCGCCGCCTTGCCGTCGGCGCGCAGCGTGCCCTGGATGAACGTGGCCCCCGCGGGAACGGCATCGGCGAACCCGGTCGACAGGTCATCGAGGACCGTCACCTGATGCCCGGCCGCGACGAGCTTCGCGGCGACGACGCTGCCGATATATCCCGCGCCGCCGGTGACCAGAAGTTTCAAAGGCTCCTCCAGGTCCTGGGATCGTGTCCTGCGAGCGCCGGCCCGAGCCGCGACCGACGTTGCCCTGAGAGTACCGGCTGCCATCGATCTCAAACTCAAGTCCCGCCGCACAGTCCGGTGAACGGCGCCTGGGGCTCCGCCGGATTCTACCGACGGAGGCACCCCGAGTTTGGGGGTCTAGGGGGTTGGCGGGTACCCGCCAGAGGAAACCTCCCCTTAAACTGACCGGACACGCAGGCCCCCCGGGGAGGAAGTCGGCGATCACGGCGTGAGCAAGGTCGTCTGGGACGTCATCATCGTCCTCATCATCGTGTCCATTGGCGGTTTCTTCGCCTCCGCGGAAATGGCGCTGGTATCTCTGCGGGAGGGCCAGGTGCGCAACCTGGCGCGCCGTGGTAAGCGCGGGGCGAAGGCGGCCAAGCTGGCCTCGGATCCCAATCGCTTCTTGTCCGCCGTGCAGATCGGCATGACGCTGGCCACGCTGGTGTCCGGCGCGTTCGGCGCGGAAGCCCTGTCCGGCGTGGTGCGGTCGTGGTTTGTCCGTCATCACATGAACGGCGCGCTCGCGACAACGCTGGCCTTCGCCATCGTGACCGGGTGCATCACGTTCGTCACCTTGGTGCTGGGCGAGCTGGCTCCCAAGCGGCTGGCGCTCCAGCGGGCGGTGCCGTTGTCATTGCTGGCCGCGCCGCTGCTGGACCGTATCGCGACGCTGGCCCGGCCGGTCGTGTGGCTGCTGTCGGTCTCGGTGAACCTGGTCGTCGCGCTGCTCGGCGGGGACCCGCGGGCCGGGCGCCAGGCGATGACCGAGCAGGAGGTCCGTGACCTGGTGACCGAGACCCAGGCGATCAGCGCGGACGAGCGGCACATCGTCGGTGAGGTCTTCGACGCGGGCAAACGGCAGATTCGCGAGGTGCTCCTGCCGCGCACCGAGGTGGAGTTCCTCGCCGCCGGGACGACGATCGCGGAGGCCGCGGAGATCGCCGCGAGCGTCCCCTACTCCCGGCTGCCGGTGTTCCAGGGGTCCTATGACAACGTGATCGGCTTCGTGCACATCCGGGACCTGTTCGGCCCGGGCGCGGGCCGGGTCGCGCTGATCGACCAGGTGGTGCGGCCGGTGAAGTTCCTGCCCATCAGCAAGACGGTGCTATCGGCGCTGTCGGAGATGCGGCGCGAGCGGGCGCACCTGGCCATCGTCGCCGATGAATACGGCGGCACCGCCGGGATCGTTACGCTGGAGGACCTCGTCGAAGAGCTCATCGGCGATATCAGGGACGAGTACGACAGCGGGGAGTCGTCGGCGACGCGCTTGCCGCGTGGCGAGGTCGAGGTGGACGGGCTGCTCAACCTCGACGACTTCGCCGAGCAGACCGGCATCGAGTTGCCCGAGGGCCCCTATGAGACGGTGGCCGGCTACGTGCTGGCGGCGCTGGGCGTGGTCCCCTCGCCAGGTGACTCGGTGCGCGTTCCGGGTTTCGTGATCAGCGTCATCGAAATGGACGGCCGCCGGATCGCGCGGCTGCGGGTAACTCCCTATCCTGCGGGGGGTACAAACCAACCCCCCGCACCCCCCAGCGTGCACGGGGTACCCGCCGCAGAATCCGGCTCGCCGGCGGGGCCCCAGGAGACCGCTGGGGCCGCGCACGGCTCCCCGGAAGCGCGAAGCTCCGCCGCGCAAGACCGCCGCGCCGTAACTGTCCGCCCAGGCGACCAGCCCACAGCGCCGCAGCCGCCCCCCCAGCCGCCGCCGCAGCAGGCGCCGCCGCGCAAGGCCTCTCCACCCTAGCCCTGGGACGATGATGCCCTCCCCGCGCCTCCCAGGCACCGACGGAGCCCCCGTTACACTGGGGAACTCCCTGGTAGATAGGTGGTGAACGTGCCCGGAACCGGTGCGTTTGACACGGTATTGGTCGTTGACTTCGGCGCGCAGTACGCGCAACTGATCGCGCGCCGGGTCCGCGAGTGCCATGTCTACTCAGAAATCGTCCCGTCGACGATGCCGGTCAGCGAGATGCTGGCTAAGCGGCCCAAGGCCATCATCTTGTCCGGTGGCCCGTCCTCCGTCTACGCGCCGGGCGCTCCGGCGGCCCCGGACGGGCTGTTCGACGCGGGTGTCCCGGTCTTCGGCATCTGCTACGGGCATCAGGTCATGGTTCAATCGCTGGGCGGCACGGTCGAGCGGACCGGCGCGGCCGAGTACGGCGGGACGCCGCTGGAAATCCAGCCCGACGCCGGGCGGCTGCTGACCGGCCTGCCCGGGCAGTTCAGCGTCTGGATGTCGCACGGTGACACCTCGACCGCCGCGCCGCCCGGCTTCGCGGTGACCGCGCGGACCGCGGCGACCCCGGCGGCCGCAATCGAATCGCCTGCCCGCGGGCTGTACGGCGTGCAGTTCCACCCCGAGGTCATGCACACCGAGCACGGCCACAAGATCCTGCGCCGGTTCCTGGAGGCCGCTGGCTGCCGGCCGAACTGGACGATGGTGAACATCGTCGAGGAGCAAACCGAGCGCATCCGGGAGCAGGTCGGTACTGGCCGCGCGATCTGCGGCCTGTCGGGCGGGGTCGATTCCGCGGTCGCCGCGGCACTCGTCCAGCGAGCCATCGGTGACCAGCTGACCTGCGTCTTCGTTGACCATGGCCTGCTGCGCAAGGGTGAGGCCGAGCAGGTCGAGAAGGACTTCGTCGCCGCGACCGGGGTCCGGCTGCGCGTGGCCAGCGAGGCCGAGGCGTTCCTCGGCGCGCTCGCCGGCGTCACCGATCCGGAGGCCAAGCGGAAGATCATCGGCCGGGAGTTCATCCGCGCGTTCGAGCGTGCCGCCCGGGAGATCACGACCGAGTCGGGCGCGCACGGAGAGGCGACCGACTTCCTCGTGCAGGGCACCCTGTACCCGGACGTCGTCGAGTCCGGCGGCGGAACCGGTACCGCGAACATCAAGTCCCACCACAACGTCGGCGGGTTGCCGGAGGACCTGAAGTTCCAGCTCGTCGAGCCGTTGCGGTCGCTGTTCAAGGATGAGGTGCGCCGGGTCGGCGAGGAACTGGGCCTGCCTTCTGAGATCGTCTGGCGCCAGCCATTCCCCGGTCCCGGACTCGGGATCCGGATCATCGGGGAGGTCAGCGCGCAGCGGCTGGCCGTCTTGCGGGAGGCGGACGCGATCGCGCGCGCCGAGATGACCGCGGCCGGGCTGGATGAGTCGATCTGGCAGTGCCCGGTGGTGCTGCTGGCCGACGTTCGCTCCGTCGGCGTGCAGGGGGACGGGCGCACCTACGGGCACCCGGTGGTCCTGCGCCCGGTGACCAGCGAGGACGCGATGACCGCCGATTGGGCGCGGCTGCCGTATGACGTCCTGGCGCGGATCTCCACGCGGATCACCAACGAGGTGCCCGAGGTCAACCGCGTGGTCCTCGACGTAACCAGCAAGCCCCCGGGCACCATCGAGTGGGAGTAGCGCGCCAAAGCGCGCCCGGCCGTCCGGCGGGGCCTGGAGGCTGGCTCAGCCCCGCGGCGGCGTGTGGCCCGGGGCGGGGCGGAGCAGGGCCTCGGCGAGGGTCAGCACCGTGTCTTCCAGACCGGACAGGCGGGTGGCCAGGTCCGCGTGGACGTTCTCGACGACCTTCGTGACCAGTTCCTCGATCTCGGTGCGACCTGGCCGGGCGCGCACCTCCTCGGCCAGCGGGGCCAGGGACTCCGCGAACTGGCCACCGAGCCCGGCGATCCGGGAGTCAGCCGCGGCGAGCCGGTTGTCGATGGACGAGACCCGGTCGTACTGGTCATCCAGTCGTTCGTCAAGCCTCTCAAAGCGGGTGTCGAGCGCGCTGACCCGGCCCTCAGTGCTCGCGTGCTTGGCGTCGTTGCTGGCCAGCCTGCTGTCTATGCCGGTCAGCCGGCCATCGACCGCTGCCAGCTGGGTGCTCACCGTGGACATCCCCGCCGACACGCCGTCGAGGGTGGCCGAGAGCCCGGCCAGTCGCTGGGCCTGCGGAGCGATCTGCTCAGCGACGCGGGCGACGATATCCGGCTCGGCCCCGGCGCGGTCGCGCAGCTCGGCGACGACCCGCTCCACGCCCGCCAGCCGCCGCTGGATCTCCTCCAGTGCCGTCGACGTCGCCCGCTCGCTGGCCGCGTGACCCGCGGTGCTGCGCGCGAGGAGCTCGCGCATCCGGTCGGCGGCGCTGCCCGTCGGGGCAGTGTCGTGCTGGGCACTGTCGCTCGAGGCGTCGTCGTGGCGGCTGCCGCTTTGCGGCGGCACGAGGATGGCCGCGTCCTTACCCTCGGCGGCCCCGCGATCATCAGCGTCGCCGTCAGCCAGCGCGCCATCCTGGATTGCCTGATCCGGTGCGCGGCCCTCGGCGACACTTCCCCGTGCGGCACCGCCCTCTGTGATGTTGTCCACGCTGGCCTCCTGCCCGGTGCCGGTCTCCGCGCTCGCGCCTTGGCCGGCGCTGGCCTCCATGTATTCCGTGTATTCCGCGTACTCGGCGTAGTCCCTCGGCCCGCCGTGGACCTGCTGGCCGCCCGCCTGCTGGTCGGGATGGCCCTGCTGGCCGCCATTGGGCGCCGCGGCGTAGCCGTTGTATCCATTCGCGCCCTGGCCATTGCCGTTGTTTCCGCTGGCAGCGTGCCCGTTGCCGTCATAGTCCGCCCGCCCGTGGTAGCCACCCCGGCCGTTGAGGGTCTGCTGGTTCATGTGCAGTGTGAAGTGGCCGTTACCCGGCTGGTCCATGATGCTCCTCCAGGAATGGGGGTGACCGTGGGGGGTGGAACCCGACACACTCTAGTGGCTTCTTGTAATCGAGTGAGTGCAGAGAGAAAATCTTTTGCCTTGCGCCGAGAGCTTCCCCCGGGCACGGCGGCCGGGAGCCCGTGTTGACGGGCCAAACCTCGGCGGCTAGTGTTCGGGATTAGCACTCGCTGATGTAGAGTGCTAATGCGACGAGGCAAGGTCTGATCCCCGCGACGGCAGGCCGTGACCCTGGTCGTCCTCGCAAGCAACTCACAGATACCCTTTTTCGGAGGGGGAGGTCAGATCGTGACGACCGCCACCAAGGTTGTCCTCAAGCCACTCGAGGACCGTATCGTGGTCAAGCCGCTTGAGGCTGAGCAGGTCACCGCATCCGGGCTGGTTATCCCGGACACCGCGAAGGAGAAGCCCCAGGAGGGCGAAGTCCTCGCGGTTGGCCCTGGTCGTGTTGACGACTCGGGCAAGCGCATCCCGCTCGATGTCAGCGTCGGCGACAAGGTGCTGTACAGCAAGTATGGCGGCACCGAAGTGAAGTACTCGGGCGAGGAGTACCTGGTGCTCTCGGCCCGCGACGTGCTCGCGATCATCGAGAAGTAGTACGCTCTCGTGCCTCCGGCGGTCCGGCCATACCTTAAGACGGCCAGGCTGCCGGGGGCGCGTCGGCGTTCCGCCATCGCACAGCAATTCTTCTGGCCCTCGGCTCAGATCCAACCCGTAGGTTGAGGTAGTTCAATGCCCAAGATCCTAGAGTTCGACGAGGACGCCCGTCGCCACCTTGAGCGTGGCGTGGACCGGCTCGCGGACGCTGTCAAGGTGACGCTCGGCCCCCGCGGCCGTAACGTCGTCATCGACAAGAAGTGGGGTGCTCCCACCATCACCAACGACGGCGTGACCGTCGCCAAGGAGGTGGAGCTGGAGAACCCCTACGAGAACCTCGGCGCTCAGCTGGCCAAGGAAGTCGCCACCAAGACCAATGACGTGGCCGGCGACGGCACCACCACCGCCACCGTGCTCGCGCAGGCGATGGTGCACTTGGGCCTGCGCTCGGTCGCCGCTGGCGCCAATCCGATGGACCTCAAGCGCGGCATCGACGCGGCCGCCACCGAGGTTTCCGACCGGCTGCTCAAGTCCGCCCGCGAGGTCACCGAGCAGGGGGAGATCGCGAACGTCGCGACCATCTCGGCTCAGGACCCGAAGATCGGCGACCTGATCGCCGAGGCGTTCAGCAAGGTCGGCAAGGACGGCGTGATCACCGTCGAGGAGTCCCCGACGCTGGGCCTCTCGCTGGAGTTCACCGAGGGCCTGCAGTTCGACAAGGGCTACATCTCGCCCTACTTCATCACCGACCAGGACCGCCTGGAGGCGGTGCTGGAAGACGCTTACGTCCTGGTTAACCAGGCCAAGATCTCCTCCATGGCCGACTTCCTGCCGATCCTGGAGAAGGTCGCGCAGACCAAGAAGCCGCTGCTGGTCATCGCCGAGGACGTGGAGGCCGAGGCCCTGGCCACCATCGTGGTCAACAAGATCCGCGGCCTGCTGAACATCGCCGCGGTGAAGGCGCCTGGCTTCGGCGACCGCCGCAAGGCGATGCTGGCCGACATCGCGACGCTGACCGGCGCGACCGTCGTCAGCGAGGAACTCGGCATCAAGCTGGAGTCCGTCGGTCTCGAGGCGCTGGGCTCGGCCCGCCGCATCGTGGTCACGAAGGACGACACCACGATCATTGACGGCGCCGGCGACAGCACCGCGATCGAGGAGCGCATCCGGCAGATCCGCACCGAGATCGAGGCTACCGACTCGGACTGGGACCGCGAGAAGCTGCAGGAGCGGCTGGCCAAGCTGTCCGGCGGCGTGTGCGTGCTCCGGGCCGGCGCGGCCACCGAGGTCGAGCTCAAGGAGAAGAAGCACCGCCTTGAGGACGCGATCTCCGCGACCCGCGCCGCGATCGAGGAGGGCATCATCGCCGGCGGCGGCAGCGCGCTCGTGCACGTGGCCTCTGAGCTGGACGACCTCGGCCGTACCGGTGACGTGGCGACCGGCGTGTCCGTCGTGCGCAAGGCGCTGTCCGAGCCTGCCCGCTGGATCGCGATGAACGCCGGCCAGGAGGGCTCGGTCGTCGTCGCCAAGGTGAGGGACCTGCCCGCCGGGCACGGCTACAATGCCGCGACCGACGAGTACGGCGACCTGATCACGCAGGGCGTCATCGACCCGGTCAAGGTCACCCGGTCCGCGGTGCAGAACGCCGCTTCCATCGCCGGCATGCTGCTGACGACCGAGACGCTGGTCGTCGAGAAGCCGGAAGAGGAAAAGGCCCCGGCCGACGGGCACGGGCACGGGCACTCGCACTAAGCAACTGGCGCGTGCAGCGGCGGGGAGCCCGGCTCCCCGCCGCTTCGCTTTGCGGGGGGTCGACAGGGGGCGTGGCCCCGGGGAAGCACTGTAGGATGAAGCGATATCCCACCGTTACCAGCTGCGGAAACCCGTAGCTTTCAGCCGTGAGGGCATCAATGACGCAACCACCGAAGTTCTCCCCGGTTGGCCTGACATTTGACGATGTGCTGCTGCTTCCGGCGCGCTCGGAGGTCTTGCCGAACGAGGCCGACACGAGCACCCGGATCACCCGTAAGCTGCGGCTGCGCATCCCCCTGGTATCGAGCGCGATGGACACCGTCACCGAGGCGCGCCTGGCGATCGCGATGGCCCGGCAGGGCGGGGTCGGCGTCTTGCACCGCAACCTGTCCATCGAGGAGCAGGCGCAGCAGGTCGACCTGGTCAAGCGGTCCGAGGCCGGCATGATCACCGACCCGGTCACCTGCGGGCCCGACGCGACGATCGCTGACGTCGAAAGGCTGTGCGCGCACTACCGGATCTCCGGCGTACCGGTCACCAGCGACGACGGCATCCTGCTGGGCATCGTGACCAATCGCGACATCCGCTTCGAGACCGACCACTCCGTCCCCGTGGCCACCATCATGACCCCGATGCCGCTGGTCACCGCCCCGGTGGGCGTCGCCGCCGAGGAGGCGCTGCGACTGCTCAAGCAGCACAAGGTGGAAAAGCTGCCGCTCGTCGACCAGGCGGGACGGCTTCGCGGCCTCATCACCGTCAAGGACTTCACCAAGAGCGAGAAGTTCCCGCTCGCGACCAAGGACGCCGGCGGCCGACTGGTGGTGGGCGCGGCCATCGGCGTCGGCGAGGACGCCAAGCGAAGGGCGCAAGCGCTGGTCGAGGCGGGCGTTGACTTCCTCATCGTGGACACCGCCCACGGCCACGCGGCCTCCGTGCTCGCCATGGTCGGGCAGGTCAAGGCCAACATTGACGTGGAGGTTATCGGCGGCAACGTGGCGACCAAGAACGGTGCCCAGGCGCTGATCGATGCGGGCGCCGATGGCGTGAAGGTGGGCGTTGGCCCGGGTTCCATCTGCACCACCCGCGTGGTCGCCGGCGTCGGGGTCCCGCAGGTCTCCGCCATCTACGAGGCGTCGCTGGCCGCCCGCCCGGCGGGGATTCCCCTCATTGGCGACGGGGGCCTGCAGTACTCAGGCGACATCGCCAAGGCGATCGCCGCCGGGGCTGACACGGTGATGCTCGGCAGCCTGCTGGCCGGCTGCGAGGAGAGCCCCGGTGAGATGGTGTTCATCAACGGCAAGCAGTACAAGATGTACCGGGGCATGGGCTCCCTGGGCGCGATGCGCAACCGCGAGCGCGGCAAGTCCTATTCCAAGGACCGCTACTTCCAAGACGACGTGCTGCGCGAGGACAAGCTGGTCCCGGAGGGCATCGAGGGGCAGGTGCCGTACCGGGGCCCGCTCTCGACGGTGGCTGACCAGCTCGTGGGAGGGCTGCGCGCCGCCATGGGATACTGCGGCGCCCGGACGATTCCCGACCTCATGGACGCCCGGTTCATCCAGATCACCGGGGCGGGCCTGAAGGAAAGCCACCCGCACGACGTGCAGATGACGGTAGCCGCGCCCAACTACTCCGGCCGTGGCTAGGTACCATAGACACACGTGACTGACATTGAGATCGGGCGCGGCAAGACTGGCCGCCGCGCCTACGCCCTCGACGAGATCGGCATCGTCCCCGCTCGGCGGACCCGCGACCCCGAAGAGGTGTCCATCGCCTGGCAGATCGACGCGTACCGCTTTGAGCTGCCGTTGGTCGCCTGCCCGATGGACAGTGTCGTCTCGCCCGCCACGGCGATCGCGATGGGCCGCCTCGGCGCCCTGGCCGTGCTGGACCTGGAGGGCCTGTGGACCCGGTTCGAGGAGCCGGAGCCGCTGCTCGCTGAGGTCGCGACCCTGCCGGAGGAAGCGGCGACCCGGCGGCTGCAGGATATATACGCCGAGCCGATCAAGGAGGAGCTGATCGGCCGCCGCATCGAGGAGATCTCCAGCGCCGGCGTCATCACCGCCGCCCGCCTCTCGCCGCAAAAGACCGCCCGCTACTACAAGGCCGTCGTCGACGCGGGCGCCGACATCTTCGTTATCCGCGGCACCACGGTGTCGGCCGAGCACGTCTCCGGCCGCGCCGAGCCGCTGAACCTCAAGCAGTTCATCTACGAGCTGGATATCCCGGTCATCGTCGGCGGGTGCGCGACCTACACCGCCGCACTGCACCTGATGCGCACCGGCGCGGCGGGGGTCCTGGTCGGGTTCGGCGGCGGGTCCGGCCACACCACGGCCGCCGTGCTCGGCGTCGCCGTGCCGATGGCCACCGCGGTCGCCGACGTGGCCGCCGCCCGGCGCGAGTACCTCGACGAATCCGGCGGCCGCTATGTGCACGTCATCGCGGACGGCTCGATGACCCGCAGCGGCGACATCGCCAAGGCGCTGGCGCTCGGCGCGGACGCGGTGATGGTCGGCTCCCCGCTGGCCCGCGCGGAGCAGGCGCCCGGCCGCGGCTACCACTGGGGGAGCGAGGCCAACCATCCCGAGCTGCCGCGCGGAGCGCGGGTCGAGGTCGGCACGATCGGGACGCTGGAGCAGATCCTTCATGGCCCGTCGACCGTCCCTGACGGCTCGATGAACCTGATGGGCGCGCTGCGCCGCACGATGGCCACGGCCGGCTACACGGAGCTGAAGGAGTTCCAGCGGGTCGAGGTCGTCGTCACCCCGCCCGGCCAGCGATCCCGGTAACCGCCTCATCGCACGCCCACTACACTGCGGGTCATGGCACATCGTCGCGTCTTTTCTGGCATCCAGCCCACTGCTGACTCCTTCCACCTGGGGAACTACCTAGGTGCCGTGAAGCAGTGGGTTGACCTGCAGGAGACCCGCGACACCATCTACTGCGTGGTCGACATGCACGCCATCACGGTGCCGTATGACCCGGAGCTACTGCGCCGCCGAACGCGGGTGGCCGCCGCCCAGTTGCTGGCGGCCGGCCTGGAGCCGGAGTGCACGATCTTGTTCGTGCAAAGCCAGGTCCCCGAGCACGCGGAGCTGAACTGGGTGCTCGGCTGCCTGACCGGTTTTGGCGAGGCGAGCCGGATGACGCAGTTCAAGGACAAGTCGGCCAAGGGCGGGGCCGACCAGGCGAGCGTCGGCTTGTTCACTTACCCGGTCCTGCAGGCCGCCGACATCTTGCTGTACAAGACGAACGAGGTGCCCGTCGGGGAGGACCAGCGCCAGCACCTGGAGCTGTCCCGGAACCTGGCCCAGCGGTTCAACCACCGCTTCGGCGAGACGTTCGTGATCCCCGACGCCTACATCCTGCCGGCCGTGGCCAAGATCACTGACCTG
>JAICUO010000346.1 GCA_025935815.1 Streptosporangiaceae bacterium | reverse complement strand
CGGGGATCGACTGCAGGCCGGCCAGCATCAAGATGACGGCGAAGCCGATGTACTTCCAGGTGATGATGCCCATCAAGGACCAGAGCGCGCGGTTCGGGTCGGCAAGCCAGTCGGCGGCCAGGAAGCCGAGGCCGATGTGGTGGAGCGCGTCGTTGACTGCGCCGGTGGTCTGGAGCAGCAGGCTCCAGCCGGTGCCGACGATGACCTCGGAGATGATGAAGGGGACGAAGATCAGGACGCGGATCATGGAGCGCCCGCGGATCTTCTGGTTCAGCAGCAGCGCGAGGAGGATGGCCAGCGGCCCCTGCAGCACGAGGGACAGCACGACGATCAAGCCGTTGTGCAACAGCACCTGGTGGAAGTCGGGGTCGGTGAGGATCAGCTGATAGTTTTTCAGGCCGACCCAGTCGGTGGGCACGCCGTAGCCTTGCCATCTGTAGAAGCCGTAGTAGGCGGCGAGGACGACTGGGAAGATCACGAGCCCTACGAAAATGATGATCGCGGGGCCGGACAGGAGCGCGATTTCAAGCCGCAGGCGGCCCCGGCCGCGGCGCTTGCGCGGCGCCGGGGACGCGGCGGACGCCGCGTCCCCGGCTTGCGGCTTGCCCAAGCGGCTACGGCCGATGACCGTGGCGCCGAGGGTGTTGCTCATTGCCTATGCGCCCTTCGCCGCCGCGGCGTTGGTGGCTGAGACGATGCCGGCGGACGTTCCCTTGCCCGCCAGCAGGTTCACGACAGCGGTGTTCATCGCGTTGCCGACGTTCTGGCCGTAGACCGTGTCGAGGAACTGCATCGTGTAGGCGGCCTTGTTGAAGGCCTGAAGCGACGAGATTTCGTACGAGCTGGTCACGATCCCCTGCGCGGCCTTGTTGACCGGGATGGAGATGAATGCTTTGCCGTAGGCCTGTTGCTGGTCCTTGGTCAGCAGGAACTCAAGGAACCCGAAGGCCTCCTTGGGGGCGTGGGCCGACACCGAGTAGCCGCCGCTGCCGCCCATCATCGCGCTCGGGTCGCCCTGGCCGCCGGGAACCGCCGGGAAGGGGAACCAGCCGAGGTCCGGCAGCGGCTTCTGGTTCGGGGTCAGGGTGGAGATCACGCCCGGGTCCCAGTTGCCCATGAGCTCCATGGCGGCCTTGTGGTTGGCCACCAGGCCGGCCGAGGAGCCCGCGCCCTGCTGCGCGGAGGTCGTCAGGAAGCCCTGCTCGAACGGGTTGACCTTCAGGAACGACGACAGGTCGTCACCGGCCTTCGTCCAGCACGGATCGCTGAAGTTGAGGCTCTTGGCGGTCGCGTTCATCGTGGCCTGGCTGCACTCGCGGAGGGCGAAGTAGTAGTACCAGTGGGCGGCGGGCCACGCGTCCTTGGCGCCGACCGCGATCGGGGCGACCTTGATGGCCTTCAGCTTGGCGACATCGGCCTCAAGCTCGGGGATGGTAGTCGGCGGGGCGGCGATGCCCGCCCGCGAGAACAGGTCCTTGCTGTAGAAGATGCCCTCGGGCAGGGTGTCCATGGGGATGGCGTAGACCTTGCCGTCGATGCTGTCGGTGCTGATCGCGGCCGGGCTGACGTTGGACTGGTCGGTGGCGGTGAGGTTCAGCGGCTGGAGCTGCCCCGCGTTGACCATGGCCTGCATCTTGCCGCCGCCGCGCTGCAGGAACATGTCCGGCGCGGAGTTTGAGTTCAGCGCGGTCTGCAGCTTGCCGTCGAAGCTCTCGTTCTGGATCGACTGGATGTTGATGGTCACGTTCGGGTGAAGCGTGTGGTATGTCTTCGCGGCGTTGTGGAAGAACGTGAGGCCGGGACCGGGGGTGGCGTTTGTCCAGAAGGACAGCGTGACCGGGCCGTTGGAGGATGAGCCGCTGCCGCCGCTGTTGCCGCCTCCAGCGCAGGCGGAGGCGGCCAGGGCGAGGCCCAGGCCGAGCGCGGCGATCGCCGCGGTACGGGTTTTCTTCATCATCGCAGAAACTCCCTAGAGCGAAACTTGCGCAAAAACCTAAGCCAGGTCGCCGGATGTCTGGGTGCGCCTGGCAACAGGGACTCGCGCCTTCCCGTTCCCATCCGTCACTCTTGAAGGATGATCACAGGTAAGTGGCCTCAGGGTGACACAAGACGGGCAGGGTCGCAAGGTCATCCGGGAGCGAAAGTTGCGCAACTATTTCGTCCGTTAGGGTGAGCCCATGACGCTTGCATCGCCTGACCGGCGGCGCCCCACGCTTTCGGCGGTGGCCGCCGTCGCCGGCACAAGCGTGCCGACCGTCTCCAAGGTGCTGCGGGGCGGCACCGATGTCTCGCCCGAGATGCGCCTGAAGGTCATGGACGCCGTGCGGACCGTCGGCTACACGCGCCGGGGCAGGAGCGTCGGCGAGCGGTTCCGCGACGAGGCCGACGCGCCGACCACGATCGAGCTTGTCTTGCACCATGCCGAGAGCACCTGGATGAACCGGGCGGTGGCCGGGGTCGAGTACGAGGCGGCGGCGGCCGGGCTGGACGTCATCGTCACCCTCGCCCGCGAGAACTACGACTGGGCATCGCGGGTGCTCCGCAGGCGCTCCGCGGGAGCCGTCGTCGTACTCGTCGATCCCTCCTCCAGCCAGTTCAAGGCCCTGTCGGCGGCCGGCATCCCCGTGGTCCTGATCGACCCCATGAGCGGGGCCCCGGAGGAGACCGTCAGCGTCGGCGCGGCCAACTGGGACGGCGGCCGCATTGCCGCCGAGCATCTTGCGTCACTCGGCCACACCAGGATCGGCATCGTCTCCGGCGGCCGCCGCTACCTCTACAGCACGGCCCGTGTCGATGGCTTCCGGGCCGCGGCGGAGGCCGCGGCTGCCGGGGAAGCCGTGATCTCGGTCGCCAACGGCAACTGGGACCCAAGGCAAGCCGAGACCGCGACCCATTCGCTGTTCGATCGAGGCCCGGCCCCCACCGCGGTGTTCACCTGCTCAGACGCGATGGCGCTGGGCGTCTACGACGCCCTGGCGGCGCGTGGCCTGCGAGTTCCCGCGGACGTGAGCGTGGTCGGGTTCGACGACCTGCCGGAGGCTCAGTGGGCCAGGCCGCCGTTGACCACTGTCCGGCAGCCAACCGCGGAACTGGGCGCCATGGCGGTCAGGCGACTGCTGGAGATCGCGCAGGCCGACGGGAACGAGCCCAGGTCCCGGTCCCACCTTGAGCTTTCCACCGACTTGGTCATCCGGGCCTCAACGTCCCCGGCCGCGAAATAGGGGGGCCTCAGGTCAGGTCAAGATGACGACCCGCTAACCATCCACCCAGTGGATGGCTGGCATACTAAACGTGCGTTTCCGCGCTCGGCGTATGCAGTCGATACTGGCGCTCACAACGTGGACATGTCGCTTGTTCATTGGAGTGAGGCGGCCCTTGCCTGGAACGCACGTACACCTGATAGAGCACGCCGGACCCTGGGCGCTGGCCCGGGCTGACCTGGGCAGCGGCTCGGTGGTGCCCGTCCTCGTCTCCCGTGACCGCGTCGCCGACTTGAGCACCCGCCCGGAGACGGCCGGGGCGCGCACCGTCACCGAACTGCTCGAGCAGTGGGACGTGGTCCTTCCCGCCCTGGAGGCGGCCGCGGCCGATCCGGGGACCGCCTGGCGGCCGCTGGCCGGCGCCACCGTGCACAGCCCGGTCGAGCCCCGGCAGGTCTTCCAGGCTGGCGCCAACTACCGGACGCACGTCATTGATCTCGCTGCGGCGCATCACGACGGCAGTGACGGGCGCAGCGTCGGGCAGGTGCGCGCGGAGGCGGCCGCCGCGATGGACGCCCGGCTGACGGGCGCGCCGTTCGTGTTCACCGGCCTGCCCAGCGCGATCTGCGGTCCGTACGACGACGTGGTGCTGCCGCGCGATGCGAGGCAGCCGGACTGGGAGCTTGAGCTGGCGGCGGTCATCGGCCGGCGGGCGCGCCGGGTCCCGGTGACCGGGGCGCTGGACGCGGTGGCCGGCTGGGTGATCGTCAACGACCTGACCCTGCGGGAGAAGGTCTTCCGCCGGGACGCCGGCGTGCTCGGCGCCGACTGGCTGGCGGCCAAGAACCCGCCGACATTCCTGCCCGCCGGCCCGGTGATCGTCCCCCGGCCGGCGATCCCCGACCCGGGTGACCTGCGGATCACGCTGCGGCTCAACGGCCAGGTGATGCAGGACGAGTCGACCAGGGACATGCTCTTCGATACGGCGCGGATCATCGCGTACTGCTCCGAGGTCGCCACGCTGCTGCCGGGAGACCTGGTCCTGACCGGCAGCCCGGCGGGCAACGGGCTGGCCCACGGGCGGCTGCTGCGCCCGGGCGACCTGATGGAGTCGGCCATCACCGGGCTGGGCGCGCAGGCCAGCCGCTGCGTGGCGGAATCGTGAGCGGCACCGTGCCCGCCGTCGACGTGCACGCCCACGTGGCCGTGCCCGCGGTTGAGGCGCTGATCGCCGGCGAGCCAGGTTACGCGGAGCAGCAGCGCAGCGACGCCGCCACGCTCGGCGAGGCCTCCATGGCCTATAACCGGGCCCAGTTCGGCTCGGTGGCTGCGCGGCTGGTCGACCTGGACCTTCGGCTGGCCGCGATGGACAAGGGCGGCGTGGACATCCAGGCGGTCAGCCCGATGCCCGGGTCGCACGCCTGGGCCGAACGGGGGCTGGCTGAGCGGATCGTCGCGGTCACCAACGAGGCGGTCGCCGCGTTCTGCGCCCGTCAGCCCGAGCGGCTGCTGCCGGTGGGAACCGTCGCCCTGCATCATCCGGACCTGGCGGCGGAGCAGTTGCGCCACGCGGTCACCGCGCTGGGCCTGCGCGGCGTGCAGGTCTCCACCGCGGCCGCGCCGGGCATGGAACTTGACGACCCGCGCCTGGCCGGGTTCTGGGCGGCGGCCGAAGACCTCGGGGCTGCCGTGCTGATCCATCCGTGGGGCTGTTCCCTGGGCACCCGGCTGAACGCCTACTACCTGTTCAACTCCGTCGGCAACCCGGTGGAGACCGCGCTCGCCCTGTCCCGCGTCATCTTCTCCGGACTGCTCGAACGCCATCCCGGCCTGAAGATCTGGTCGGCGCACGGCGGCGGTTACCTGCCCAGCTACATCGTTCGGGCCGATCACGCGTGGGCCGCCCGCGACGACGCGCGAACCACGCGGCGGCCGCCGAGCGAGCTGCTGCGGCAAACCTTCGCCGACTCGCTCGTCTACACCCCTGAGCAGCTGCGCCACCTGGTCGCCGTGATGGGACCCGGCCAGGTGACCCTGGGCAGCGACTATCCCTTCGACATGGGCGTCGAGGACCCGGTCGACCGGCTGACCGCGGCCGGCCTCGACGACGCCACGGTCACCGCCATCCGCGGCGGCAACGCCGCCCGCCTACTGGGACCGCTGCCCGGCCAGGGTTCTTCTTCAGGAGCGTCGCCATGATCGCCGGCGCGTCCGCTCACGTCGGTGGCGATTGGTGCCCGGTGAGCAGGTAGGAGGAGCTCATCCGGGCGAGCTGACTGGCGTACGCTTCGTCGTCGACCGGGTCGGCGGCGAAGCCGGGGCCGTAGGCGACGCGGATGACGAGGGCGGAAAACACGGTGATGAAGCAGGTCCGCAGCACCGTGTCGACGTCGGTGCCGGGATGGGCGATCTGCGGGGCGATGGGCTGCAGCAGGGCGGTGAACAGGTCGCCCATTTCACGGCTGTAGGCGGAGCCGCGACGGTAGACCTCCGGGTGCACGCCGGATATCAGCACGACCGACCGGAGGAGGGCCTGGTGGCGACCGAACGCCGCGGCCAGCTCCCGGACGGCGGCTTCGATCAGGGCGGCTGCGTCCAGCCCGCGCCAGTGGGCCGGGTCGCCGAAGATCTCGCGGTCGGCCCGTATCCGGGCCATGCCGTGCTCGTAGACGGCCAGGAACAGGGCGTCCTTGCTGGGCGCGCGGTCATAGACCGCCCGGGGCGGGACCTGAGCGCGCTCGCATACCGCGGCGATGGTGAAGCCTTCATAGCCGGCCTCCTCGAGCAGCGTGACGCCGGCGTCCAGGATCCGGTCCCACGCGCGGCGGCTGCGTTCCTGCCGCGGCGGCCGGATGGTCAGGTGGTCGGGCAGGCCGGTTGCGGGATCGGACACCTGTCCATCTTCCTCGATGGCCTGGCCGCCAGGTCCGGCCTGCCTACGCGCCCGGCGCCGCCGCCGGGCCGGCGCCGGCCGCGCCCGCGTAGACCCGCATGAACTCGGTGGCCAGGGACGGGTGCCGGCCTCGCGAGATGCCGCATTCGGATGCGATGCCGAAGTCGCGCACGTACTTGCCCGCCGCGGCCATCCGCTGCCTGGTACCCGCCACGCCGTCGCTGACGTGAACCAGGCCCAGGTACAGCTCCGTCCCTGGCGGCAGCCGCAGCCCCGAGAGGGGCTGGTAATAGGCATCGTCGGTCCGGTGCGCCGGCACCGGCATGTGCACGTAGGCGACGGGACGGCCCGCGCTCTCCACGATCAGGTTAGCCAGCCCGGTCATCTTGGCGGCGTCGGCCGGATCGAGGAAGTGCGCGCCGTCAAGGTCGCCATAGCAGAGGTGGAAGCCAAGCTCTATGTCCTCGGGAACGGCCGCGGACAACCGCCGGAACATGCCGGCGAAGACCTGCTCCATGCCCGGGAACTGGGGTGCATCCTCCCAGCGGCCGTCCCATTGCAGCATTTCGATGCAGACATCCCATTGCAGCGCGAGGTCCTCGTGCGGGATGGCTGCCGTGATCCTGGCGACCTCGCCGAGCATGGCCTGCTCGTATGCGGGCAGCACCTGCTGGGCGTCGGGCTGGACGCAGAACGTGTTGATGACCGCGTACGGGGTTGGCAGGCTTACCTGGAAGCGCACGCTGGAGGGAAGGATCCCAGCGCCGCGGGCGGCCAGGAAGTCCTGATAGGAGGTACGGGCCTCGCGGGAGTAGCCCAGTTCTCCGAAGTGGAGGTCTTCCGGTCGCACGCCGTCCTTCAGCTTCAACGGGATCAGCCCCAGCGCCGCGTCCGACCCGACCACTTCCAAGTCAGGATTGGCTCGCAGCACGGGGATCTGGAAGCTGATCCACAGCCGGCGTCCGCCTGGTTCGCCGTCGGGCACCCGCTTGAGGTGGGGGCCGAGCAGCTCGCCTGCGGCGGCGAAGACCTCATCCGGGGTATCGAGCGCGACGCTTCCGACGAAGTGCACGGGAATTGTCATGGTTCCACCTGCTCCAGGGCTCTGTGACGGCCGTGCCGGTAACCGTAGCGTGCACTACGGTTCAGTGTTGAACCCAGGATGGCGAGATGCTGCCCTGCCTGTCAAGGCCTGGGACGGCTATCGAGGAAGACACCATGCCGGCCGGCACCGGGGACCACCCGGCAATCATCGACCGATGATCGTCTGCTGACGCGCCGTGGTTCAAGCCGCCCGGCTCGGGTAGCCGGCGGTAAGTGGGAGCGGAGGCCAGTCGTCGCCAGCGCCCCCGCGGGAGGGAGCTGATCTCCGGTAACCGCCAAGATCCGCGCTGGAGGAACCGGCCGAGCCCGGCGATGACGCGGAAGGGGCGGTAATGCTGGATCAGGAATTCACCGCCGATACCCTCCGCCTGCTGCGCGCGGCGGTGATCGCTCACGCCATGGCCGTGGGCATGCCTGAAAGCCGCGCTGCCGATGTCATGCTCGCCGTGCACGAGCTCGCGGCCAATGTCGTCCGCCACGGCAGCGGAACCGGGCAGCTGCGCATGCGCATCGCCGCGGGGGCGCTGCACTGCCGGGTCACCGACCCCGGCCTCGCCCGCTTCGATGGCGATCACCCGGCCGCACCCTCCAAGCGGGTCCGGGCGCCGGCCGTCTTTCAGCTGGATCCCTGGCCGTACCGCCGTGGGCACGGCCTCGGGCTGGTCCGGGAGCTCGCCGACCAGGTCACGGTCATGACTGGCCCGAACGGCTCGCAGGTCACAGCCTCGTTCACCCTCCCGGGCGCACCCTAGGGAACCCGATCCGGGTCGTGCCGTCGCTGGGAGACGGGTCGATGACGAGCAGGGAAGGCTCGGCCACGGGGCCAGGCCCGGCCGGGGAGGTCCCGGCCGGGACGGCGCCTTCGTGAGGTTTTTGCCATCTACCCGCCGCGGCGGGGGCAAAACGCTGATGCCCACGGAAGGCGTTCCCCGAACCAGGCCACGTGGTTTCGCCGGCCATCGGTGAACCTGGCAGCCCAGCTGGGTGAGGCCGTGGGGCTGACCCGGGCCGAGCGCGATGTGATCACCGTGGCGGCCACCGAATGCCCCTATCACCTGGTGCACCCCGCGGTGAGCCGCGTCCTGCTACTGGAACTCAACGCCGCCCGTGTCACCGGGCACCTGCCCGTCGCCGACGCCCGCGGCCGGTGGACGAGTTCGTGGCCGTCGCCAACGAGCGCTCCTCGGGCAGGCCCCTGAGCTCCGGCCCGCCGCGAGTGCCGTTAGTTATGCCGCGTATCGCGGCATAACTCACGGCACTCGCG
>JAICUO010000579.1 GCA_025935815.1 Streptosporangiaceae bacterium | reverse complement strand
GTTCGGGCCCTGCGGGTTGACGTAGATGAGGCCCATCTGGACCGCGCCGAGCGGGTTTTCCAGCTCCCGGTCGCCGCTGTAGCGCTCGTCGCCGAGCCACTCGGTCTCCGAGCCCCAGTAGACGTCGGCCTCGGGGTCCCAGGCGTCCTCGCGGCCGCCGCCGAAGCCGAACGTCTTGAAGCCCATCGTCTCCAGGGCGACGTTCCCGGTGAGGACCATCAGGTCAGCCCAGGACAGCTTCTGGCCGTACTTCTTCTTCACCGGCCACAGCAGCCGGCGCGCCTTGTCCAGGCTGACGTTGTCCGGCCAGCTGTTGAGCGGCGCGAAGCGCTGCTGGCCGGCCCCGGCGCCCCCGCGGCCGTCGCTGATCCGGTAGGTGCCCGCGCTGTGCCAGGCCATCCGGATCATCAGCGGGCCGTAGTTGCCGAAGTCGGCCGGCCACCAGTCCTTGGAGTCGGTCAGCACCGCCGCGATGTCCTGCTTCACCGCCGCCAGGTCAAGGCCGTTGAACGCCTCGGCGTAGCTGAACTCCGCGCCCATGGGGTTGGCCACGGCCGGGTTCTTGGCGAGGATCTTCAGGTTGAGCCGGTTCGGCCACCAGTCACGGTTCGGGTCGCCCTTGGTCGGGTGCGTGAGACCGTGCACGACCGGGCAGCTTCCGCCCCCGCTCTCCGGGGTGGCGCCCTCGGTGACGACTGGGTCGTGGTTCTCAGACATGGAAAAAGTCCTTCCGGAAACTAGGCGGATCAGGTGCGTTCAGAAACTTCGAGTGGCGAGCAACCGGAGCACAAGCCCCAGAAGGTCACTTCTGCCTCATCGATCGTGTAGCCGCGATCGTCCGAGGCGATGAGGCACGGTGCCTCGCCAACGGCGCAGTCGACGTCTTCGACCACGCCGCACGACCGGCACACGACGTGATGGTGGTTGTCCCCGACCCGCGCCTCATAGCGGGCCAGGGAGCCCGATGGCTGGATGCGCCGCACCAGGCCCGCGGCCGTCAGCACGCGCAGCGAGTCATAGACGGCCTGGTGGGACACCTCCGGGATGTCCTCGCGCACGGCACCGATGATCGTGTCGGTGTCGGCATGCGGATGCGCGTACACGGCGGTCAGCACTGCCACCCGGGGCCGGGTAACGCGCAAGCCCACCCCCCGGAGCACCTGCTGGACGTCTCTAGCCGCTGCCACGCATCGCAGTCTGCCCTGCTTTCTTGAATCAGTCAAGATTGTGTCTCAACCGGAGACGCCGCGACCGGCCGCCCCGCCCAGCCTCAGGTAGCCCGTCGAGCGCCGCGCTGGCGGCTGCGCGGCACGGTAAGATGAAGCCGCCTACGGGGCTATAGCTCAGCTGGAAGAGCACTGGCTTTGCATGCCAGGTGTCAGGGGTTCGAGTCCCCTTAGCTCCACCATCGTTCCCATTCCGCCCGCTACCCGAAGCTCGCACGCCGCAGGTCAGCCCGGCAATTATTGCTCTCCGAGCATAGACAACCACTGTGCGTAGCCGATAGTGTGGCCAGCGTGCTACCGGCGGTTGCCCGGTTATTTCCCCCCGGGCTGCTGGCAGCGTAGCGCTGCGAGCCGTTCCGGTTCTGGGGGGTTACCGGAGACCGCTCGCTCCGCTGGTCCCTAGGCGGCCGACCCTGCCTAGGGACCAGCCTCCGTGCTCGCCGCACTCGCGGTCCCGCTAGCGACCCGTGATCATGTTCCAAGCATGATGAAGTGAGGGCCGCAGCGAAGGAGCACGTCGTGACGGACAGGAAAGTCAGCCTGGGGGGCTGGCAGACCTCGGCCGTGGGCCTTGGCTGCTTTGGCATGAGCTCGGCGTACGGTGCCGCGGACTGGGATGAGTCGGTCGCCACGATCCGCCGGGCTCTTGACCTGGGCGTGACGCTGATCGACACGGCCAACTCCTACGGCATCGGCCACAATGAGGTGCTCGTCGGCCGGGCGATCACCGGGCGGCGCGACGAGGTCCAGCTCGCTACCAAGGCAGGCATGGACTTCAGTTCCGGCCGCCTGGAGCTGCGCGCCGACCCGGCTTACCTCAAGGCCGCCTGCGACGCGTCGCTGCTGCGGCTCGGCACCGAGCACATCGACCTGTACTACCTGCACCGCGTCTCCCCGGGCACGCCGGTGGAAGAGTCGGTGGCCGCCCTCGCCGCCCTTGTCAAGGCAGGCAAGGTGAGCCACATCGGACTGTCCGAGGTGACCGGGGACCAGCTCCGCAGAGCGCACGCCGTTCACCCCGTCACGGCGGTGCAGAGCGAGTACTCCCTGTGGACCCGCGATCCGGAGGACACGCTGACCGGCGCCGCCCGCGAGGTCGGGGCTGGCCTCGTCGCGTACTCGCCGCTCGGCCGCGGGTTCCTCACTGGCACCCTCGACGTGGCGTCCCTGGCCGACAATGACTTCCGGCGGCCCATGCCCAGGTTCAGCGGGCCGGCGGCCGAGGCGAACGCCGCTATCACCGCCGCCGTGCGGGAGATCGCCGTCGCCCACGACGCGACCGCGGCTCAGGTCGCCATCGCGTGGGTCCGCGCCCAGTCCGGGCGACTCGGCATTCCGGTCGTGCCGATCCCCGGGACCAAGCGGGTCCGGTGGCTCGAGGAAAACGCGGCCGCCATCGACCTCGCCTTGACCGGCGCGGACCTGATGACGCTGGGTGCCCTGGCCGATCTCGTCGTCGGCGGCCGCTACTTAGCCGCCGCTACCGGGCTCCACCGCCGCGGTGCCAGGTGTGGTCGCGGCGGATGGACTTGCGCATCGTGAAGGTGTCGAGCGGGGCGTAGTCGGGCGAGTTGAGCTGCGCGCCGTAGTGGGTGACGGTGATCGAGCTGGTGCCGCCCGGCTCGTGCGGCACGACGTCGAACGAGGCGAAGCCGTACGGGGTCTGCAGGTCCCGGTAGGCCGACCACGGGGCCGGCTCGGTGGTGGTGACCGCCGCGTGCTGGGCGCACCTGGACCGGGGACAGCCAGGACACGGCCGCCTGCTTCGAGGCGTCCGCGCCGAACTGGACGTGCAGCCCGTCGGGGCTGGGCGCGCCGGCCGCGCCGGCCGTCTTGAGCAGGGACGCGGCGCTCGCGCCCTTCGCCGTGAGCGGCACCGCCGCCGCCGCTAGGCCAGCGCTGGCCAGGACCCGCCGCCGGGAGATCCCCTGCCTGGTGCCTGGTGCCTCGTTGCCGTCTGCGCCCATGTCCATCCTCCCGAAGGTCTGATCCCGTGATTGCACGGGACGGCGCAATCCTCGCTACCGGGCGTGCACGCCCGGTACATCGCGAGTGAACGGGCATGGACGTGGCCGTGAACTGCTGGCGGCTGAGATGAAAGCCGGATCTCACTCGAAAAAAAATCTTGATGCTACATATTGTTAAATGTATCTATAGCTGCGATATTGGTATCAGGTCCGATGTGAGCGCCGCCGCCAAGGCCGGATGCGAGCTGTGCCGGATGCGGCTTGCCAGCCCCGGATCTCCGATTCCCCGCGGGGAGGTGATCCAGCATGTGCATGCAAGCCGACCAGGTGCCCGGTGATGCCAAAGAGGCGCTGCGCATGCTGGACTCTGCCCTGGATTACATCAACGGACCGTTCGGTGCGGAGTTGCCGCCGGCGGCGCTCGGGGAGACGCTGGTGGCGCTGGGACAGGTCAGTGACAGGCTCGCCGCCGCGCGGGCGCAGCTGCTGTCGCGGTTCGACGCGGGCCGGGGGCATCACGCCGACGGGTACGGCAGCTCACGATCCTGGCTGGCGGCCCGGGCGCGCATCACGCAGAAGGCGGCGGGCGCGGAGGTGCGGCGGATGCGGCAGTTGCGCCGGCACCCGGTCATCGCGGCCGCGCAGGCACGGGGTGAGGTGAGCGAGTCGTGGGCAGCGGAGATGGCCGAATGGACCCGCAGGCTTCCGGTGGAACTGCGCGAGGGTACCGACAAGCTCCTGGTGGACACGGCCGCCGCCGGGGCGAATCTCGAGGATCTGGCGTTCGTGGCGCGGGCCGCCTATGAGCGGTGGCGGTCCCAGCAGCCTGACCCGGACGAGCCGGATGACGGGTTCGAGGACCGGTACCTGAAGCTGGGCACGACGATTGACAACGCCGGCCGCATCGGCGGGGACCTGACGCCGGAGTGCACGGCGGCGCTGCAGGCGGTGCTGGAGTCGCTGGGCAAAAAGCGCGGCCCCGAGGACGACCGGCCCGAGCCGCAGCGGTTCCACGACGCGCTCCAGGAGGCGTGCGAGCTGCTGATCCGCGCGGATATGGTCCCGGATCGGGCTGGGGCCGACACGCGAGTGGACGCGGTCATTTCCCTTGGCGAGCTGCTCGCCCTGCCCGGAGCATCCGAGGTTCAGGAAGTGTGGCTGGCGGCGATGGCCGGCGAGCACGCCCACCTGGCCGGCCCGGGCGCCGAGACTGCCGCGTGTGACGCCGTCCTCACCCCTGTGGTGACCGGTCGCCTCGACCTGTCGGTAGTGGACAAGATGATCGGCGTCATCCTGGCTCACCTCGACCCGGCACGGCCCTTGTCATCAACCGCCCCGTCACCGAATGCCCTGTCTCCCGGAGCCCTGTCTCCCGCAGCGCGGCAGGCTCTTCGCTATGCGATCGCCCGGCTCGCCGTCGACCTGGTCTCCGGGCCTACCGGCCTAGCCGCGATCCTCCGCCAGGGGCTGCTTCCGAACCCGTACAACACCAAGCCGGTCATCCTCGACATCGGCCACTCCAGCCAGATTCCCGGATCCATCCGCCGCGCTGTCACCCTCCGCGCCCGGCACTGCGAGTGGCCCGGCTGCCGTAAGCGGCCAGCGGCCTGTGACGTGCACCACCTGCGACATAAGGCCGACGGAGGCATTACCTCCGTCACTAATTGTGTCCTTCTCTGCCAGTTTCATCACGATGTGTGCGTCCACCGCTGGGGCTGGCAGCTGGCCTTGCACCCGGACGGGACCAGCGTCGCTCGCGGCCCCCGAGGGCAAGTTATCCACAGTCACGGGCCACCTGGGAGC
>JAICUO010000181.1 GCA_025935815.1 Streptosporangiaceae bacterium | reverse complement strand
GCTGGTAGGCCCAGACGGTGAATTGCCCGACTCCGAAACTGTCCCAATATGGAGCTTCGGCGATGACATGATAATCCCCACTTTGATGGATTGCCTTGCTAACGAAGGAATCGACGCCGGCGGTGTCGCCGAAATCAAGCACTATCAGGGAGAAGTAGTGATCCAAGACAGCGGCCCGCCATGCGGGTATGCCGGCGAGCTGCCGGGTTGACCCACGCGGGGTGTAGGTGAAGTACCAGGTATTCGACCATCGTTGCCAGGGGATCTCGCCCTGGAGGTAATAAGCGGGTACGTCATAGTCCTCGGCGAGGTAGTTACCGGGATGGGCTCGCGTCAGCGGCCCAAGGATCTTGGTGACCAGAGTGGTATTCGGCCATTCCTGGAAAAGGACCGCCCCTTGCGCGCGGCCGATGAAGCCAGACGGGACGAGCGCGCAGCAGACGGCGGCGCCCGCGAGAGCGCGTGCTGACCGGCGCCGGCTCGCCCGGAGCAGCCGGGCGAGCAGGTAGCCGGCCGCCACGGCGGCGAACCACGCGCCGAAGTCAACGTGCTTGGACAGCGAGGTAGTGGTGTGGATGCGCGCCTGGTTCGCGGTGACGAGCACGCCGGCGGTGGCCAGCACCGCCAGGCGGATGGCCATCACCCGGTCACCGCGAGATCGCATCGGCGCCGTGATGGCGGCGAGCAGGGCGAGGGCGGCCACGATCCCGATCCACCGGGCCGAGTTCATCACTACGACCAGGGGCGGGTTCTGGCCGGCCGCGCGGGCGAGCGTCGTGGACATGACCCCGGTGAGGTAGCGCGGCCCGGCGATCGTCAAGAGCAGGCCGAGCGTGGAGGTCACCGCCACGATGAAGTAGCCGCCACGGGAGAAGGCCTGCTTGACGCCGCGCCCTTCGGCGATGGTGATCAGCAGGAGCCCGGCGACGACCGGGTCGAACAGCGCACTGGCGTACTTGGTGGCGTTCGCGAGCACGAGCAGCGCGGCCGCGCCCAGCACCCAGGCGCCTGGCTCGTCTCGCTGGCCCGCGGCGACCGCGGCCCAGGCGGCGGACGCGAGGAGAAACAGGGACATGGCGTCGAAGGTGGCGAACGCGCCCAGGTACTGAGTGGAGCCGACCGTGGCGAACAGCGCCGCCGCGAAGAAGGCGGCCGGCCGCCCGGCCAGCCGGGTGGTCATCGCCCACAGGAAGGACGTCGCCCCCAGCATGAAGCCCAGGGACAGGATCCGCGCCGCCGCGAGGCCGCCGAGGTCGCTGGCGAGGGCGGCCAGCGGAGGATAGATGACGGGCGCGCCGGACAGGTACGTGGAGTAGGCGGGCACCGGTGTCCCGGTCAGCAGGTGCGCGATCTCGACGTGACCCGCGTACAGGTAGGTGGCCTCGTCGAGGAACGCCGTGTTCGACCAGACCAGCCGCAGCGACAAGACCGCTTGAAGTGTCAGTACGCAGACGAGGCCGATCGTCGCCAGGGACGGCCCGGGCCGCTGCGCGACCAGGCCAGGACTAGCCCGGGGGGCATGCTCCGCGACCGCGCTCCCGGGCTGACGCTCTAGCAGGGCGCCCGCCCAGGGCACGGGTTGTTCACTCACGTGTTTACCTCCCACAGACCGCTTGTCAGCGCTCAGCGTGCCTTTCGCGGGTAGGCACACGTCACCTATCTCGGGTTCTTTGTGATCTAGCAGACACGGAGAGTATCGAAAGCGCGGGCGCCCGCGGCCCCTTTTCCTGGAATCACGGAGTGAAGTCTTTATAACTTTATGTAATCAACCCGGCGGGCAACCTGCCGGATGGCGGCGGAGCTCGCGTTCAGCCCTCGCGGGCGACCTGGAAAGCGGCGAAGGACTGGGCGGTGGCCATCAACTCGATGACGTTGACGTTGACGTGCGGCGGCAGGCTCGCGGCCCAGTACACCGACTCGGCGATGTCGGTGGCCGTCAGCGGCTGCATGCCGGCGTAGACAGCGTCCGCCCGCGCCTTGTCCCCGTGAAACCGCACGGTGGAGAACTCCGTATCGGCCAGGCCGGGCTCGACGCAGGTGACTCGCACCCCGGTGCCGTGCAGGTCACTGCGCAGGCCCAGGCTGAACTGGTGGACGAACGCCTTGCTGCCGCCGTAGGCGTTACCTCCCGGGTAGGGATAGCCGCCGGCGACCGAGCCCAGGTTGATCACGTGTCCCTTCCGGCGGGCGACCATGCCCGGCAGGACCGCGCGGGTGACGTAGGCCAGGCCCTTGCAGTTCGTGTCGACCATCTGGTCCCAGTCGTCCAGGTCAGCCGCCTGCGCGGGATCCTGGCCGAGGGCCAGGCCGGCGTTGTTCACCAGGACGTCTACCTGGGCGAACTCCGCGGGAAAGTCACTGACGGCGGCGAAGACCGCGGCGCGGTCGCGGACGTCCAGCGTGACCGGAAGGACGCTGGACCCTAGCTCGGCGGCCAGGTCCTTCAGTCGCTCGGCCCGCCGGGCGCTGGCGATGACCCGCGCGCCGCTGGCGGCGAACCGGCGCGCGATCGCCGCGCCGAAGCCACTGCTCGCGCCGGTGACGAAGACGGTACTGGGCTGGATGCTGGTCATGCTGACAACCCTAGCCGCGGAGCGGGGACTGCCAGAGCGTCGGTACCGTGCCGGTCGGCGTGGCGGAGAACCCGGCTCCGGTGAGCGTTGAGCCGGTGGATGCCAGGGCGGTGATCTCCTCGATGCCCGGGCCGGACAGGCCGTTGCCAGCGGGCGCCACGGCCATCCACGCGCCGCCGTTGCCGGGGCCATGGTTCCAGATGACCACGTCCTGGTTGCCCGGCAGGCCGAACGTCCCGATCGCGGTGAAGCCCGAGCCGGCCGCCGTGAGGCCGCTGATCGCGAGGGTGCCAGCCGGACTGGGAGCCGGCAGCGGGCTCTCTTGCCACGTGGCCCCGCTGTCGGTGGAGATCGCCGCGAACGGGAACCGGGCTCCTCCGGATGCGGCCAGCGCGGTCCCCGCCGCGACGACCGTGGTCCCGTTCGCGGCCACGTACTGCAGGACGGCCCGCGTGGCGGAAGCGGGAAGGGCCAAGGTCACTTGCCGCCAGACCATCCCGTTCGGAGATACCCAGGCCGCCGGGCGGGCACCGGAAGACCCGGCGGCGACGAAGCCGCGGGCCATCGCGGTGACCGCCATGAACTGGCTATCGCCGCCAGTTAGCGAGACCACCGCCGGGCGCCACCCGGCCAGCCCGGCGGAGTACCAGGCCATTGCGGTCGAGTGGGCGCCGTTAGCCTGCCATCCGACGATCGCGTAGCCGCCGGCCCGGCCCGCCGCGACCGAGGAGGTGACCAGGTCGTTGCCGGCCAAGGCGGTTCCGCCGTCCTCGGTCGTCCAGTGCCGCCCACCGTCAGCCGAGCCGACGACCACGGGGTGGCCGGGGGCCAGCGAGGCCGCCCCGCCTACGGCCACCCATCCGGCGCGGCCATCGGCCACCCCGGTGACCTGCTGATCGCCGGCCCGGCTGAAGGTCGCGGCGGTGGCGCCGGCACCGCGTGCCCAGGTGGACCCGCCGTCCGGGGACGACCACAGCACCGGGAATCCGTCCGCACTGCCCCCGGCCACCTGCGTGGCCCCGGACGCGGCGATCGCGTTGACCGCCACCTCAGCCTGGCGCACCCCGGCGATCCCGGCCAGGCTGGCGCTGAGCGGCCCGCCCTTCGGGCCGATCAGCGCCATGACCGGGTACTGCGCCGTTAGGCCGCCGCCGGTGCCGTTGCTGACCGCCACCGCGGCCTGTCCCGCCGCGGTGAGCGCGGCGCCGCTCACCCGCTGGCTCGCTGACGCGCCGAAGGTGTTCGTCCCGAGCCAGGTGGCCCCGTTCGCCGACAGGAACGCGAAGAGGAAGCCGCGCGCGCTGCCCTCGACAACCGCGCCGCCCGGACCGCCGGTCACCTGGCCAATGGCCAGCGGCGCGCCGTCCGTCGTCTTGATGGTCGCGGACTGCCGCCAGGCCGTGCCATCGGCCGAGGTATAGACGTTGGCCCCGGTGGTCCCGCTGACCACAGCCGGTCGGACGGCAACGAACCCGTTGCCCAACTGGGCGAGGCCCGCGATCGCCCCGCCGCCGTTGTTAGCGGCGGCGGGGATCATGGCCGGCGTCCACGTCGCGCCGCCGTCCGCAGACCGCCACGCGGCCGACGCCCGCGCACCCCCCGCGGTCGTCACGGTGCCCGCGAGCACGATCACCGTGCCGCTGGCGGCCCCGTGGGTGATCCCGGTGACCCGCGTCCCGGCGGCTACAGGGAGGCTCAACCGCGGGCCGGCCAGCCGGCGCCAGACGGTCCCGGTGACCGACAGCCACAGGACTGGCGCCGCCGAGTTGCCGACGGCCGTTTGCCCGGTAGCGATGAACCCGGTCCCGGCGGCGGTCACCGCCGTGACCTGATCGCCTGGCTGCTGCGGCAGGCCCGGGCCGACCAGCCACGACTGCCCGTCCGAACTGGTGAAGGTGAAGCCCGTGCCGATCGCCACCCAGCCGGCGGGACCGCCGGTCACCAGCTTGGGGGTCGCCTGCGGGGGCGGGGCAATCCCGCCGGCGCCATGGACAGTGCCCAGTTTCCAGGCGTTGCCGTTGTTGCCGGAGTGAAGGAAGAGGGCACGGCCGATGCTGCCTCCGGACTGGGCGCCAACGGCGACAACCTGGCTGCCGAAGGTGGCCACCGCGCCCAGGGTCACGCGAGTGCCTCGCCCGGCCTGGGCGGCGGATCCCGCGAAGTCGGCGGTCGCGATCCGGGCGGGCGGGAACCCCGCCGACAGCTGCGGCGGGGCGAGGCCGCCGGACCCGTTGTTGGCCCCGGCGGCCACGACGACCGCGACCCCCACGGCGATCGCCACCATGATCGGGATCGCCAGGCCGGTCACCAGGTTGCGGGATCGCATAGTGCGCAGGATTTCCTGGCCGAAGGCCGTGCCTGGGCGCTGCGGGTCGGGCCGGAACGGCGGTATGCGCAGGCGGCGCAGCCCGGCGTTCTCGCCGTCAAGACCATCGGGGGTGTCGCGGCCGTCGAGGGCGTCGTGGCCGCCGGAGACGCGGAAGCGGCCGCGCGGCCCTGAGTCCGTGGGAAGCTGGCCAGCCGATGGCATTGGCCCGGAAACCACGCGGCCGGGAACGACGCCGCCAAGGCCCGCGCTCGCGGGCATCGGGCCGGATGCGGCGAGCCGCTCCGCGCGCCTCGGCCGGGACGTCAGGAAGTCGGCGGGCGGCGCGACCGGCCCCATTGGCGCGCCGGTGGAGATGGTCGGCGTGAAGCGCAGGGTTAGCGGCTGCGGGCCGGTTGCCTGGCGCGGACCCGCGTCCCAGGGCGGGACGCCGGGGTCGCGCGGGACAGCGAAACCGCCGGAGTCACGCGCAGTCGGAAAACCTCCGGAGTGGCGCGGGGCCGCGAAGCTACCGGAGTTACGCGGGGCGGCCGGGTAGCCGCCGGAATCACGCGGAACGGCAGGGTAGCCGCCGGAGTTACGCGGGGCGGCGAAGCTACCGGAGTTACGCGCGGCGGGGAAGCTGCCAGAATCACGCGGAGCGGCAGGGTAGCCGCCGGAATCACGCGGAACGGCGGGGTAGCCACCGGAGTTAGGCGCGGCCGGGTAGCCGCCGGAATCACGCGGAGCGGCCGGGTAGCCGCCGGAATCACGCGGAGCGGCCGGGTAGCCACCGGAGTTAGGCGCGGCCGGGTAGCCGCCGGAATCACGCGGAGCGGCCGGGAAGCTGCCGGAGTTCCGGGGGTCGGTGAATCCGCCCGGGTCACGGACGCCGGGGAAGGCGCCGGAATTCCTCGCGCTAGCGCCGCCGGGGGCTTGCGGGGGCCGTGGGTATCCCGAGTCGCGCACACCCGGGAATCCTCCGGAGGCACGTACGTCGGGGTACGCCTCTGGGTAGGGATGCTGGCCGAGCGGCGGCGTGCCCAGGTACCCGCCGGGATCAGGTGCGGCGGGGAGCTCGGCCGAGTACCGCGCGCTTGGTTGTCCGCCCGGGCTACGCGGACCCGGGGAGCCTCCGGGATCGCGCGGGCCACGAAAACCGCTGGAATGGCGGGAACCGGGGGGCTGGCCGGGGTCCCTCGGGCCGGGGGACCCGCCGGGATGACGTCCGCCTGAATACCCGCCGGGGTCACGGCGCGGGGGGTAACCGCCCTGGCCAGGTGCGGCCGGGAACGCGCCGGAGTCACGGCGGGCCGGGAACGCGCCGGAGTCGCGGCGGGCCGGGAAGGAACCGGAGTCGCGGCGGGCTGGGAAGGCGCCTGAGTTGCGAGCTGGGAGCCCGCCAGAGTCATGAGGCTGGCGATAGCCGCCGTAGTCAGGTGACGCCGGAAACGCGCCAGAGTCGCGGACGGCATCGAAGCCGTCGGTGCCGCGGACGCGGCGGTAGTCACCACTGCCCTGTCTCGCTGGCCCCTGTCTCGCTGGCCCCTGTCCGGGTGGCCACCCGCCACCCCGCCAGCCCCCGGTGTCACGCGCGGCATCCTGACCCTGCCGTGGAGGGTCGAACTCATAGCCGGGCTCGCCGAAGCCCGGGGATTGCCGGCTGGCGTACCAATCGTCTGGCCAGTCGCCGGGATGCCGGCCCTCGGGAAGCCGGGCATCCGGATAGTGAGGACGCTCCGCGTCCCCGCGCCCCCCATCGCCGCTCCAGCCCCTGCTACTCACCTGACTTCAACCTGTGCCATCGCTAGGTGGGGACGACATGTGGCCCAATGACCTCCCTATGGCCGCGATCGTACCTGTCGGACCCGGAGCCGGGCAGGAGAATCGCCGTGTCCCGTGGGCGCTCACCCACCAGCCCCAGGCCCCCACCAGTCCAGCCTGCAGTTACGGCGACAAGTGCCAGCGGGGCAATCCTGCTTACCGGCAAATCAACAGCCTCAGGGCAAGCGGTTGCCACGCAACTGGGCGCTGTCCCGTGGCGCGCGCCGAGCCCGCGCCACCACCGGGGACCCCGCTGCGCATCGGCCTGCCCTTGAGGATGATCGTAGTAATAGGACGTAGCTCGGGAGGCGCCTGTTTAGCGGGTTCCGCTTGTGATGGGGACGTCCTCCTGGTGCGGTAGTGCGGGCTTGGTGTCCCAAACGCATCGAGGGAGGACGTCCTGTGGGCAAGGTTAGCGGGCTTTCACGGTCGGAGCGGCGGAGGAACGCGCGGCGGGAGCGGCTGCGGGGGCTGCTGCCGCGTGGTGGCGCGGTGCTGGGGATTGACCTGGGGGAGGACAGGCAGGCGCTGGCGCTGGTTGATCATGACGTGCGGGTGGCGTGGCGCAAGACGGTGCGGGTGAAGGCGCACCAGCTGGGGGAGGCGCTGGACTTGGCGGTGGCGGCTGCGAGGGCGGGGGGCTTCCCCGGGGTGACGGTGGCGTGCGAGCCGACGGGGCCGCGGTGGATGCAGGTGCAGCGGCTGTGCGCGGAGCGGGGGCTGGCGCTGGCGTGCATCCAGCCGCTGGTGAGCCATATCGCTCGTGAGCAGCAGGATTACACGGCGCACAAGCGGGATGAGCCGGACGCGTTGCTGATCGCGCGGCTGGCGGCGGAGTTGCACTGCTACGTGCCGGAGGAGCTGGACGAGCAGTGGGCGCTGCTGCGGCAGCTGGGGCGGCGGCGGGAGCAGCTGGTGGCCGGGGCGACGGCGTCGGTGGTGCGGGTGCGGGACTTCCTGTCGGTGGCGTGCCCGTCGGCGACCGGGGCGTGCAAGGTCCCGTTCGAGTCGGCGACGTGGCTGTCGGCGGTGCATGCGGTCACGTCGCGGTGCGGTGCGGACCCGGCGCGGCTGCTGGCCGGGGAGGGCCGGGAGGATGCCGCGGCGGCGGCGCGGGCGGGCGTGGCCGGGTGGGGGCGGACGCGGGCGGACGGGCGGGTGCTGCGCGCGGTGCTGGACGCGCTGGCCGGCGACCGTGACGGGGTGAGCTGGTCGCGGCGCGGCCTGTTCCGCCGCATCGCCGATGAGCTGGGCGACCTGCAGCGGTGCCGTTCCCAGCTGCGCGCCGTGGAGGCGGACATGGTGGCCGTCCTGGGCGAGCTGGGCCTGTCCCGGCTGGGGGGCATTCCGGGCCTGACCGCCACGGGCGCGGCGGTAATCCTGGCCGAGGCGGGCGACCCCCGCCGCTACGAGAGGTCATCGTCGCTGGTCAAGCATGCGGGGCTGTCGCCGGCCGACAACTCCTCGGGGGCCTTCGAGGGTGCCTCGCGCATATCGCGGCGGGGACGGCCACGGCTGCGGTCCGCGGCCTGGCGGGCCGTATGGCCCCTTCTGCTGCACAACCCCGTCATGGCCGCCAAGTACCAGGCCCTCGTGGCCGCCGCCGAGGACGCCGCGGCCACCGCGGCGGCCGCGGCCCGGCCCGGCTCCGCGCAGGCCGCGCAGGCAGCCCGTGCCGTCCGGTCCGCCCGCGCCAGGGCCCGGGTGGCGTGCGCCGCCTCGCTGCTGCGCTGGCTCTACTACATGACCGTGCACGACGCGAGCTGGGACCCCGTGGCAGCCTCCGGCGGCCGCTGGGCCCCCGCGGCAGCCATCCAGGCCGCCTGACCAGCCCGTTCCCCCCGCCGGCATGGCCGGCACCCGAATGCCATCCTCCCCAGCGGACGGGGAGGGCGAGCCCGCATGATCGTCGGCGGCCACCAGGACCCCGCGACTCACCCTGGGCAGCCCTCCCCCGCCCCGGGACTTCCCGCCAGCCCGGTTGAACGCTGTCGGGGCAGGCCGCCGCCCGCGGCCGAGCCCGCTTGAGCTACGTAGGGACGGGAAGTACCCGGCACGGCCACCGCCCGCCACCCGCACGGCCGCCGCCGCGCGGGCCATCACCATGCCCGCACGCCGCAGCCCCGCAACCGCCAGATACCCAGCAAGCACGAACAGCACCCAAAACCCCAGGTCATGATCACAATTACAGAACACCACGCACGACGCCAAGCCCCTTGACAATCGCCCTCTTACGCTGGTGGGTTGTTAGTGATACCGGACAGGGGAAGAAGGTGGCGCCGTTCAGGTCCGCGTCGAGTTTCATCGCGCTGAAGCCGTAGGGCGGTGCGTAGACGGACCGGCAGAAGGTGGTGAACTCGCGGGCCGCCGGGCACTTGCGCCCGGGGTCGCACACGTAGTCGTCCTCGGCGTACTCGGTCTCGCCTACCCACTTCCCGGTCGGCTGCCGCACGGTCACGTCGGTGGTGAAGTCATCCCAGCCGCACGGGGTGACACCGTGCACGGCGGTGCAGGTGAGCCCGTACTGGCGGCTGCCCTGGAACTGCGCGGCGAAGCAGGCGTGCGACACGTAGCACTCCTCGACCACCGCGCCGTCGGTGTACTGGCGCCCCCATGAGGACAGGTAGGGCGAGTTCTTCCACAGCGCGGTCATCCCGTACCGGTGCACTTCGTTGAAGGCGTAGGCGAGGAAGTTCTTCACGTCTTCGGGCGTCAGGTAGAACCCGGTGGTGGACGGCGGGTCGAAGCTGTCGATGTCGTCCAGTTCGACCGCGTCGAACCCCTTCCGCGCGCACATGGCGATCCGCTCGCGCAGCATCGGCGCCAGCGCATCCAGCTGCCGGAAGTCCACCCACCGCTCCTCCGGGAACCCGAAGTACACGTGCCCGAGGGCGGCGGCGGGGAAATACCGGCCCGGGGACGCGTCGGGGCGATAGTCCTCCCAGGCCAAGTCCAGGTAGCAGACCGCCCGCGGGTGCGGGAGGGTGGCCGCCTGCCAGGTGGTCTTGATCGCGGTGACCTGTGCCCTGGTGGTCAGGAAGCCGTCCACGTCGTACATGTCCACCGCGTTCCGGCCGGTGCGCTGCAGCGGCGTGACCCGGCCGATCTGCCAGTCCCAGCGCATCGGATGATGCCCGCTGTCCAGGTGCGGCGGGTACCAGCAGCCGCCCGGCGCCGATGAGCGGCAGGTGGCCGGGGCCGCCATCGGGACCACTTTCCACTCGAACGAAACGGTGGTGGCACCGGCATGGTTCACCGTCCGCACGGTTACCCGGTGCGAGCCCACGGCGAGCTTGCCGGTGGAGAAAACGCGGCTGGCGGGCAACGCCTTCCAGCCGCCCCGGTCGATCCGGTACCACTGCGCGACCGGGCCGTCCGCCGCGTTCGCGTGCGCCGCCGCCACCTGGAAGTACTCCTGCGTCGAGGCGGTCTGGCGCTCGGGCGTGCCATTAACGAACGCGGTCCGCGGCGCCGTGTGCAGGGGATAGCCGCGGACGGCGGTCGTGGCCAGCCGGGTCACCGAGCTCTGGATGACCGGGAAGTCGCCCAGGGATCCCCGCGACACCACGACCTCCGATGCCGTTACCGTGACCCGCAGGATCCGGCCGGCGTCGGCCTGCCCGACGACGTAGTCGCGAGCGGCGAACGGGGTCGCGGTGGAGTCAGCGGCGCTGCGGCAGTCCTTCCCGCCCGCCGCGCAGCTTTGCCACCGGTAGGCGACCTCCAGGCTGACCAGGGTAACCCCGGCCGGCAGCCGGGGCACCCGCCAGCTCAAGCCGGTGGCGGCGACCGTCGCGCCGTCCCGGGGCGTCCCGGAGATGAGCAGCGTGCCCCGGTGCACGGGCGCCGGGATGCTCGTAGCCGGCCCGGTGCTCATCGACGGCACCGCATTTCCTGACGGCACCGCATTTCCTGACGGCACCGCACTTGTCGACGGCACCGCACTCGCTGGCGGAGCGTCGGCGGCGGCGACCGCGGCCGGGGACAGGACGCCGAGCGCCACCATGGCCGCCAGCGTCGCGCGCGTCATCGGTGACATCGCGATAAGACCAGCAGCCGCGGGGGAAGCAGCGGCCGGTGCGCCTCGATCAGCTCGTCGCACATCGCGACGACCTGCGCCGTGGTCAGCGTGGCGGCGGTGTTCGGGTCGAGCAGTGCCGCCTGGTACACATTCTCGCGCGACCCGTCCAGGGCCGCCCGGACAGTCAGCTCCACTACGTTGAGGAAAGTCCTGTTGAGCGCGGCCAGCTGCGGGGGCAGCGCTCCCACCGGCACCGGCTTGGCGCCGCCCGCCCCCACCAGGGCGGGCACCTCAACACAGCACTCGTCCGGCAGGCTGGAGATGAGGCCGCCGTTGCGGATGTTCACGTGCAGCTCGCGCTCGGTCCCGGTCTGGTGGGAGTGGATGAACAGCGACGCCAGCTCGTTCGTCGGCTCCAGGTCCAGCGGGGCGTCCTCCGCCAGCTGGCGCTCCAGCGACTCCAGCTCGCGCAGGTTCTCCTGCGACCGCTGAAGGTAGTCGCCGACGAAGATGCGGAACGACTCGACCTGGTCATCATGGCCCATGAACCACGGCACGTACTCAGCGGAGTGCTCACTGGACTCGGTCGGGAAGTAGCCGAACCGGCGGTAGATCTCCACCCGCACCCGGCGCCGCAGCTCCGGTGAGCCCTCGATGACCTCGGCCAGCCGGGGGTACAGCGACTCGCCGTCCTGCTCGAAGCGGAGCACGAAGGCCTGATGGTTGAACCCCGCGGTGAGGAACCGGACCCGCTCGGGGTCGGCGCCGACTAGGCCGGTCAAGAAGGCCTGGGTGTCGCGGACCGAATGGCACAGGCCGTAGACCCGGCCGAACCCGGTCCCTTCGTACACCGCCCAGGGCAGCATGGCCATCGGGTTGCTGTAGCTGAGGAGGTAGGCGTCCGGGCACTCCGCGAGCATGTCCCGGGCCAGGCTCACGACCACCGGGATGGTCCGCAGGCCGCGGAAGATCCCGCCGATGCCGAGGGTGTCCCCGATCGTCTGGCGCACCCCGTACCGGGCCGGAATGTCGAAGTCGGCCCGGGTGGCGTCGTACCCGCCCACCTGGACCTCGTTGATCACGTAGCTGGCGCCCGCCAGCGCGGCGCGCCGGTCGCGGGTCGCCGTCACGGTCGCGGCGGCGCCGGTCTGCGCGCTGATCCGGCTGACCAGCCGCTCGGCGTGCGCCAGCCGCTCGGCGCTGATGTCATACAGCGCGAAGTGCAGGTTGCCGTGGAACTCGCGGTAACTGCACAGGTCGGTCGCCACGTTCCGCGTGAACTCGACGCTCCCGGCGCCGATGAACGTCACCTTGATCACAGCTCATTAGTGTTCCATCTGCCCGACTTTCTTGCAAGATATTGCAAACCGATCCGATCAGTGTGCAGAATGATGCTCACTTAACGCACGGTTAGGGCATCTTCGAGCGGAGTGCGGCATGACTATCCCCAGGCACCGGTGGCGGGGGCCCCTGGCCGGGCTGCTCACCGCGCTCACGGCGACGGCCGTCCTCGTCGGCTGCGGCACCGACAGCGGCGGCGGATCGGGCGCGGGGGCGACATCCGGGCCGATCCAGGTGTGGGAGGGATACACCGGCCCCGACGCCAAGGCCTTCGCGCACCTGGTCGCCGAGTACGAGGCGCAGCACCCCGGCCAGAAGGTGAGCACCCTGTTCGTCAACAACGACGACACCCTGCAGAAGGTGCTGACCGCGGTGCGCGGCGGAAGCCCGCCCGACATCGCCTACCTCTACGGCTCGTGGGCGCCCAACGTCGCCCAGATCCCCCAGGTCGTCGACCTGACGCAGTGGGTCAAGCGGTCCGGGGTGAACTGGGGCGACTTCTGGACCGGCGAGCGCGACGTGGCCACCGTCAATGGCAAGGTGATCGGCGTGCCTGCCCTGGTGGACAACCTGGCCGTCGTCTACAACAAG